>DNPC01000718.1 GCA_003501565.1 Planctomycetaceae bacterium
GGCGTCTGCGAAATCGAGAACCGAACACGAACGAATCCTGGTGCACGGTTACGTGCGCGACGAACCTTCGTTGCACTCCTGATATCTGAATCAACGCCGCGTCGCCGAGGTGGCCGACTCGAAGGCGGCCAAGTCGTCGAGTATAGCCGGTTGGTCAATGACTTAATTCGCTTAATGTCGTGCTCGCGTGGAAGAGGATCTGCCAGGCGAGAATAAGGCGTAACGACTGCCAGTGGATTGGGGTCGACCATCGAACTCCACACATCGTCGTTGTGGGCGTTCACTGAGCCATGATGCCCGACCTTAACAAGCTGACTTGTTCGTTTTGTACGGACCTTCGACGAAAGCACCGCTTGCCAGCCAAGTTGCGCACTATCGGAGTTCTCCAAATCAGCCTTCAGCAAAAGGTCGAGAACTGGTGTCGAGACTTGGACCGCGACCGACAAATCGTTCGGATCGAATTGGCGAAAACACCGAGTCGTGCTATTCGTCATAAGTTTGGCAACGACGTCCGTCTTGCAACTTGTAATGGCTGCACTCGATGGGCTCAATGCTTGAACGCGGACCGACTCATCGACGCCGCCCAGGTAGAGGATTGATCCCTCAGACGCAAAAATATCAGGGGAAACGATTTTTTTTCCCGTCTCCACGAAATGGTCGAGAATGTCCGCGAACTCGCTAGCCGTGGAACTCGCTTCGACGAACTTGTTGCTTTCGTTGGCTTCATAGACGAGCTGAAAAAACTGCTCTTGTTCCAACGCTGCTGACATCGCAAAAGCTGCCTGAGGACATCGACGAACAATATCGGCCAATCCTTTTACATGATCGTCATGCCAATGAGTCGCCAGAATGCTTTGAATCGCTGACGACGGATTTATTTTTAGCGTTTCGAGGTAAGCAATGGCAGCAGGTGTTTTAGATCCTGGGAAACGGCACGAATCAATGACGAACCAGTTACCGTCTCCCACGTGCATTAAAATGCACTCACCCACGCCTGGTCCAAAAATCGCAAGCTCAAATTCGTCCGCCTTAGGAGGAACAAACGAGACGTTATTTTTCGAGCAAAAGTCCACTTAGATTTTTGACCTTCCGTGTAATCTCATTTCGTTTCGCTTTGCCCAAATCCGGCATGCGGCGCAAACGAAATTCCGTGAAACGTTTAACCTGCCCCGTCTGCCGTCTAAAGTGCCCAAGGCTCCAGTAAAACACTGCCCCTTCGACCAGCAGTGGCAAGTCCCACGTATTAAACTCACTCAGTAAGACCTCCGCGTATTCGACTGGATTGGACTCATCGGTTATGTCATATAACTCGCAGCACACGACATCGTGTTGACGTTCAAGCACGACGCATTCCCATTGCTGGAGCAAAACCTTACGATCTCCATCCAAGGTGACAATTCCAACGTCCTTGCTTACAGGGCGGACGGTTTTAGGAGCAACTGCGGATCGAGGCGTGGTTGACTCTTCAGCGTCTGGCTCCGCACTGTTTGTGGAGGCATTGTCAGGCATCGTTGACGATTCTAAGAACCACCAGTCACCCTTACGCAATCGCTTTGTCTCTGGCTCCGATATTGATTCACGAACATGCGAATTCGTTTCTTGTGAGCGTCTTTCATCAAGCAGCAGGTTCATGATTCTGTCCCCGTTGGCTCGATACCATCGCATGCCAAACTAACGGCAGTCGACTCGGCATAGTTGCGGAAGGATTTCCAATCGTCTTTGAGGGCTCTCATGACTTCATTGTTTCGATCTGCGATTGTGACGCGCTGTTCCGTTTCGATATTGTAATGCTGGTTGATGCCCACGACGACACCATTCTCCAGTCCGCTAGCAGGTGCGACACGGATCGAAATTCGATCTGCCGAGCAGTTTTTTCGCTTTCCAAGCATCGCAACACTGAGCATTCCGGGATCCTCAAGCACACTCCGCCACTGGTCCTTCGGTGCCAGTCGATCCCCAACCGAATTCCAAGCATCTCGACTCGGAAGCTGGAATCGGCTCTCCAAGTTAAACCCTATCGCCGAGAGCGGTGTGTGCTCAAGAAGCGAAAACGACCCAATTGCCAAGTCTCGCAATTGAGGTACTTGAGCTGCATCTTTCGTCGTCAAACCGAAACGATGCTGTTCGATTTGGAAGTGGATGCCGTGCCAGTTGAACATCGACACTTCGGAACTACTCAATACATCGTCAGCCTCGTCGATCTCTTGCTCGGCGATCAGTTCATTCTGCGCATACCAAAATGGATGAAAGATCTTCGGGTTGAAATTTCCGAGGATCACAACTGAAAAGACTTGTTGTTCTGGTTCTCGTTGCACCGCTGGCATTAATTATGCTTCCTTAACGTCTCATTTTGATCTCCGCTTCCGAATCGTCAATCGGGCGAGAATTTTAGCAAATACGAGATTTTGTCGGCTATTCGCAAGGTGAACGCCACGAATTCAGGAGTGTTTGCGCCATTTCGCTAAGTGGTTTCGCCAAATAGCCTCGCAGTCCCGGGAGAGGATGTCGCAACGGATGGCACTGCAAATGGCGGATTTGATGGCTTGGTGGACGGTGGTTGTGATGGGAAGGTAACCGAAGTAGTTCGACGAAGAAAACCGGCTGGGGCGTTTTGACGCGGATGCATTAGACGCGAGTTTAGCCTTTAAGTGCTCCGGCAGACATCCGACTTCGGGAGTTCCCGCGAGGACACTTTGGCACTCCAGTCCCACTCCTGCCGGAGCAGAGACCGAAGCAAATTTTCAATAGTCGGCGTCTTTCTGAAGTTGGACAATCCGACTTGGGCAGAGCGGCTGATTAATTTGCATCGGTGGTGGGCCCGACGGCTGAAAATTGCATCCCGCCGAGAGGAAAATTGGCAAGCGATTCGACGCAAACACGACGACTCTGATAGTACGGATCGCAGAGTCTATGGCGAAGTGCCCTGCATCTCTTCCATCCATTTGGCAAATGCTGGCTGAGTGGAAATACTTCCAAAGAAAGGATGAGAAATAATCCAACGAACATCTTGCTTGCGAAGACTCTCGAGTGATTTGGCTTGTTCCAAGTGCAACACACAACGATTCGTCATTTCTGACAATCCGTCCGTTGGAGGATTTGGGGGATCTATTTCCTCTCCCCGCACGCTGGCAGCAATTAGAAACGCCAACTCCAATTGGATGCGACCGTCACCAGATCGGAGATCCTCAGGAATCGCTGCCCAAATGTCTGCGAAAGACCGAGCCTCTTCGCCAATGAAGCTTTTGAGCTGTTCAGTCTCCAGCATAGAAATCGTTCTACGAAACTCATCATTTGCGTTATGAGCTGACGCTTGCTTCGCCTCTAAGGCTTCGTCGAGCTTTCCTTCGAACAGGAGACACTCGCCGCGTCCAAGATAAAGTGGCCAAAGTTGACGAACGATCGAGGTGTTTCCCTTCGCCTTCTCAAGTGCCTCCAAGCTCATCTCAAGGCCCTGGTCGAAAACGCGGAGTGCGTCCTGATGCTTCTGTTTGTCTAGCAAGAACTCACCGAATGAGACCGCAGCCTCCGCAACGGCCACACCGGTTTCGATAATCGCTGGGTTGCTTTTATAACTGCTTAACGCATCTTCCCAGGACGCTTGGATTAGCGACTCCGCCTCATCCAGTTTGTTTTGATCCACGAGCAAATTAGCAAGGTGCGACCTCACGCGACTTAGGTCGCTCCGGTAACGGATACTATCGGGCTGTAGTTCGACAACTCGCTCGGCGACCGCAACTGCCTTCTTGGCGTAGTTTTCACTTTCTCCTTCGTTCTCAACATCCGCATAGTAGAGACTGACGTTTTGGTAGATCCTTCCAAGCCTCGTAACGTACTTGATCTTCTCTGGGAACCGCTGAGCTAACTGCTCACGCAGTCGCATTGCTTTAAGACCGTTGTCGAGTGCCTCGGGATAGTCTTGAATTTTCCACTGCGCGATGGCAAGACTGGAAAGCTGATTGCTAAGGTCATATTGATAGAGCGAATTGAGCGGGTGATTGGTGACGAGCGCTTCGAACGTGTCGATGGCTTGCTGGCTGGAAACAAGCGACTGCTCCACTTGCCCAATGCGACTTTGCATGCTGGCGATACCGCCTTGAGCAACACCGATGTAGCGTTGCAAGAGTTCGCTCTCGGGCTTGAGCTCTAATGCGCGTCCATAATCTTCAATCGCTTCGGCGAAGGCTTCAATAGCAGCTTCGTATTTGCCAGTTGCCGTATCAATACTCCCAATCAATCGTACGGCCAGTCCGCGATGCATCCACAGGTTTGCATCGTTGATTGTCTCAAGGTCCAGTGCATTGAGAATGTCGAGTGCCTGCTGAGCCGTTTCGTAGGCCTTATCGAAGTCGCCGCGCCCACCGTGGTATCGGACTTGCTTCCCAATGGAAAGACAATTCTGAAGTTGGTATTCCCAGTTCTCATCATCCAAATGAACCAGGCGCTGGGCATACTCCAGCGCTTGCTGCTGGTGGGCAAGACCGCCTTCGGCATCTCCGGCTTCCTCGATGTAGGTTCCCAGAGCATGATGGACGGGAATCAGGCTGAGCAACAACTCCTCGGACAACTCTCCTTCGGTTACGGTCTCGTTGACCAAGTCATTAAGTAATTGAATTGCCTTGTCAGTGGACTCAACGAAGTCCGTAATCGTTGCGTAGCGATAGACTGCCGTCACGTAGTCGGCTTGCAATTCACTGTTATTGGCACGACGTCTGGCAAGGTCCTTGTAAAAATCGCCAGCTTCGGAGAGCAACGACTTGCGAAGTCCCTCCATACCAGGCTCTTCCAACAGCGTCTCGTTGGTGACTTTGTCATAGAACTGGTTGACTGCCGCGTAGGCAAGCTGGAAATTCTCTTCGGCCAGTTCCTTCTGCCGCTCGGCACGCTCGAAATTTTGGTCGCTCTCTTCTTTCTGGCCAAGTATTGCGACGGTGGCGGCAACAAGAACTGCGATCGTAAAGACCATTGAGAGCATGGCGGCTGTCAAAGCCACATTGCGTCGCATCCACCGAAGCGTCTGCTCCGCCCAGGAAGCTCGTCTAGCAAGCACCGGCTGGTCAGCCATAAATCGGCGCAAATCCGCAGCAAGCTCTCCCGCGGACGCATATCGCTTGGCGGGATTCTTATCGATCGCTTTGAGAAGTATGGTTTCCAAGTCGATGGGAATTCTCTCGTCGATGTCTCTAGGTCTTTTGGGTTCGCGGTCGACAATCTGTTGCATCAGCTGGGCCCGATTGGACGCGTCAAAGGGCGAACGCAGCGTCAGCATCTCAAACAGAGTAACTCCCAACGCGTAGATATCCGATTGCTGGTCGGCTTTCCCTTTGAAGCCCTCTGGTGCCAAGTAGCGAATCGTGCCCAGGACATCCCCTGTGGCAGTTAGGTCGCTGTCGACGGTTTTGGCCAGGCCGAAATCCGTGAGCCAAACCGTGCCCTGCTGGTCGAGGATTAGGTTGGACGGCTTGACGTCACGGTGGATGATCTCGCGTGCGTGGGCGTAGGCCAGTGCGTCCGCAATTTCCACACCAATCCGTGCGACCGACTTCGTGTAAGCGCGGAACTGGGATTGCTCGCTCCCTCCGATTGCCGATGAACGCGTGTGTTCGCTACTGCCTAGTAGATGCGAAATGGAGCTCCGGGCCAGTGATTCGCCGGCCTGCCTCAGCCGGGCGACTTCCTTGCGCAATTCCTCAAGCGAGTGCCCCTCGATGTATTGCATAGCGTAGAACAGGGTTTTGTCTTCGCCGCCTACTTCGAAGACAGGCACAATGTTTGTGTGGTGCAGCTTGGCTGCCGATTGCGCTTCTCGTGTAAAACGTTCTACGTACTTTGCATCCTGTGCGAGTGCTGATGGCAAGACTTTCAGCGCGACGCGGCGTCCTAGGCTTTCTTGAATGGCTTCGTAGACCACGCCCATGCCGCCTTCGCCGATGCGCGACAGGATTCGGTAATCTGGAATCTGAGGAAAGGCCTCGTGGGATTTTTGGAGCGTGACGTCTGCCCCGAAAGCACTTTCTTCCTTCAATCCGTCGACCATGAGAATGGTCTCGAGTGCTTCCTTCAGCTGTTCCGCGATATCAGGATTCTGCTGAACATATTCGTCAATCGAGGGCTGCTCGCCATTGCGACGACGCTCAAGGAACTCGTCTGCGATCGAATCGAGTCGAAGTTGTAGGCTACTTTCGTCGTTCATTCGTTGAAGCCAGGGATCGTAGAGAGAATTTCCCGCAGTCGTCGGATCGCTCGGATGAAGCGCTTGCTCGTTGTCTGCTTCGTCAGCTCGAGCACTTCGGCCGCCTCACCATTGGTCAACCCTTCGAAGATGCGTAAAGCGATTACCTCGCGGTCGATAGCATCCATACTATCCAAAGCGGCTTGCAATTTCGCGTTCTGTTCGGCCTGAATCGCTTTCCCAGCAACCGACGAAAAATTACCCATAAGGTGAGCGGCCAAAAGAACCGAACTGGCACCGCTGTAGGCCGGTTGAATCCGTTGTTCGCGTCTGGGGTCGCGTTTCTGAGTATTGAGATGCTCGCGGTGGCAGGCAAGAACCCGCTCATTGGTCACCAACCGCAGCCATACAAAGAACGACATGTTCTTTTCGGGGAATTCCGGCAACCGCTTCAGTAGGTCAATGAACGCCTCTTGAAGAATGTCCGAAGGGTCCACCCGCCCCTTCAGCCGCGAATCCAAACGAAACGCCACGATCCGCCGCAACTGGTCTTTGTAATGCGCGAACAGCTCTGCGAGAGCCGACTCGTCGCCTGCGGACGCTACCTGCAAAAGCTCTTGAATCTCTCTGCTCGACCGCTGTTTCAACACTCTACCTTGTCTTGTCTGCCAGGACCAAACGAAAGCTTACCTGCGAAACACCGGGAGTTGTCGCCCCGATCCAAAATACGCGCGGTGTAGGGCGACGATCGAATCGGAATTTCAGGTAGCTACGTGGGCGTTTCCGCGATCGTGACGAGTCGGAGATCAGATTGTGATATCTGCCCTCGCCCAATTGTCTCAGGATACCAATTGTAAGTTGCCAACTATGACTCACCTAACGCTGCCCAATAAGACTCGTAATCATCTGTTTCGGAGCCAAGCTTGGAGCGCAATCTTGATGGCTATGCTCAGTTCGGCAGCTGGGGCTGATGATACCTTTTTTCGAAGTGAATCGGGAAACTGGTACACACCATCAAACTGGAACGATGGCGTGCCGAATTCTGGAGTTGATGCACGTTTCTGGTCTGGCTCGTACCCGACGACGCAAGAAGTAACGATCACTCGCCACGCCAAAGCTCGCCGGCTAATTTTCGAAGACTCCTTGTCTGGATCGACTTTTGACCCGACCGACGACCCATTGGCGGTGCGGTTCAGGGGGGTGAATAAGCCCACACTGACCATTGATCGTGTAATTTCCCTTTTCTCCCGTTACGAGAGAGTTGACGTGAGATTCACCGACCTGAACGTCGAATTGAACAACGGCATCAATTTCCTCTCACTCAACGGTTCCAACGATTTTTCCAATGGACCCACCGGGAATCCAATAGTTTTTTCATTGGTGAATTCCACTTTGAGAACTGGCTACCCGGCGGGAATCGACGAACCGGCCTACAACACGTCAATTTCCCTTAACAATAGCGTCTGGGAAGATCTCGCAGACGACAGTTTGGAAGCAGACGGCTTCCTGAATTTGAAAGACGGTAGCTCTTTGACTCTGACGAACGGTAGTCGCATGGCACTTGATTTCTCCAATAGCAGTGTCACCGTCGTCTCTGGAACAGCATCGATTACCGGCGACGTTACGCATTCTGGCAACATTGAATTGAGAGGTGGCTCGACGCTTATTTTCGGACAACAAGATGACACTCGAAGCAACACTGCGGCGGTGTCAGGTGACGTGATGGGCAATGGTGCAATTGTCGTCAATGGTGCCAACTACCATCTGTTCTTCACCGGCAACAAGACGTTCACCGGCGGCCTGTTTCTGCGGGACGGTCAATTCACGGCGACGAGTGGTTTCGCGACGGGTGGGCTAGAGAATTTCATGGTCTTCGACGGCGGCACTTTCAATGCTAGTGGTTTTACAAGTGTGTTGCCGATGACATTTGAAAGTGGTGGTGGCACGATCCACACATCGGAGGACTTCAGTAGCAATGGAGGTTGGTCTGGCGCCGGCAAGTTAACCAAGACCGGAGCCGGCAGGATGGATGTCAACGGGTTCAATGGCCGTTTCTCAGGTGAGGTTCACGTCGCAGAGGGAACGCTGGTATTTGCCAATCCGGCGGCGGTGGGCGGCACGAATGCGATTCACATTGAAGGCGGAGCTTCGATGCGATTTGCAGATTCGGGGGCCTATGTTTTTGATGGAGTCTCTGGAGACGGTGCACTGCAAATGCAGACTAATTCGACATTGGCATTCGGGCAGAATGATTCCACTTTCGAGTTCGGCGGAAGTATAGAAGCAGCAAATGGACAACTTACGAAACTTGGAAGCGGCGCTCTAACCCTTTCCGGAGACCTCAGTGGTTTTTCTGGCTCCGCGGATGTAATTAGCGGCCGAATGAACTTTGTTGGTAACGACGCGATTCATCAAGGCGTCGACTTAAGCGTACGTTCGGGAGCGTCGGCGATTGCCTCGGGCAGCTTTGCGATTGGAGAGCTCAGCGGTGATGGTACGTTCATGCTACTTGGTTCGGAGGAGAACATCGTTCAGTTATCTGAAAGTGCCGGCTTCACTGGGGAGATCCTGGTTCGAGACGGGACACTCATTGCGGCCCCACACACGGAAGGATCAACGAAGCTTCGCGGAGGAACCTACCAAGTCACCCAATCGACTGACGATTGGTCTGGGGCTATTGATATCCAGAGGGTGAGCAGCAAGTTGGAGATTGCCAACGGCCTTAATGTCTCACTGACAGGAACTGTCTCCGGACAAGGTGTTCTCACCAAGACAGGTGAGGGTGCACTTAATTTGAAAGGCGATAGCAGTTTGTTTGGAGGGAGCTTGGTAGTCGCAGACGGAACGGTGATAGCCTCTGGGGATCGACTCGGGAATAGCAACAGCGTCGTTTCCGTCGAGTCTCAGGGGAAACTCGAGTTCTACTCGGAATTAGCACCATTGCACTTCGATGGCGAGCTGAATGGAACGGGCGATGCTTCCAAGTCCGGTGTAGGCGAGTTTGTGTTTAACGGGGATGCAAGCGGACTTGCCGGTGACTTCCTCGTTTCTAATGGCACACTTTCAGGAAGCGGAAAGTTCGGAAACTTGGAAATTGGTGCCGCAACTTTCAGCCCCGGTGAAAGCCCTGCCATGATCGAGATTGAGAATTTCGATCTTGGTTCTGCTGGTTTGCTTGATATTGAGTTGGGAGGACTGTTGGCGGGCCTTGAGTACGACCAACTGCAGATTTCCGGCGATGCAACCATTGCTGGAATGCTAGACGTAAGCCTGATCAACGGATTCACTCTGGGCGAGAACCAAGAGTTCCTCATCGCCGACATTGGTGGATCCCTTACAGGTGAATTTCAAGGACTCTCCGAGGGTTCCCTGGTTGGCACATTCAACAATCAGGACCTATTCATCACCTACAGCGCTGGATCGGGCAACAGTATCGGGCTCTTTACCGCGGTTCCTGAGCCTTCCAGTTTGGGGCTATGCCTGATGATCGGATTCGCTGCATGGTCGCGTCGGCGACGAGCCTAACACTATCGTTGATGGCAATTCTCCTAAAACAGTTCTATTGGTGGTGCAACGATGCGTACTTTTATTTTTTCAATCGCTTTCGGTTTGATCTGCAACTTCGCTCAAGCGGACTTGATCGGGCTCGACGATAAGGCTTCTCCGCAAACTGAATCGGTGATGACTCAGTTGGAAGCAGCCCGCCTGGCACTCGCGAGTTCAAATCTAGAAGACTGCCGAACAAAGCTGCAAGAAATCGCCGAGAGCCAACCAGACCTTCCGCATCCGGAAATTATTCTCTCTAACTGGCTCTTAGAAGGCGGCTACCCCGACAAGGCCAGGCAACTGATGGAACAGCTGTCCGTGGATGCTCCTACAAGGATGGATGTCCACCTGTGGTATGCGAAGTTAGCAGTATCAGAAGGGAGGCTATTCGATGCTGCGAGCCATTTGCAGCTCATTCAACATCAACAACCTCTCGAGACATGGTCGAAGGCCTACCGGCGATCGTTTCTTGCCAGAGTGCAAAAACTACGCGCACAAGTCGCCGCAATGCGAGGCGAATGGAATTCCGCCTCAACGATCCTGAACGCGCTCATCGAGGAGGGGTTCGACGACGCCGATGTTCGATTGTCACTTGCACGAGCTCTATTCGCACAGAAAGAATGGACCGGTGCCGAAAAGCAGTTACGAATGGCTGCGGATCTCGCGTCCAAACGTGTTATACCGGAACTGATTCTCGCTGAGCTCCACGATGGGATTGGCAATTACAGGGAGGCTGAACAGTGGTTTCGTGAATCATTGAAACGAAACGACGACAGCGAAGTTCTTGAATCAAAAACACATCGGGCTACCGGTGCGTATGCGGCCTGGCTCCTGAGGAACAACCGGCCAGACGATACGTTGCGTACAATCGAGAATCTTTCTGGCGCGAAAGCGGACCCTGCATTCCGAATGCTACGTGCTTTTGCCCTGCAGATGAACGGCGACTACGAATCATCCACGGTCATATTGGCGGATTTGTCGCAGAGCGATCCCGGCAATATCCTAATTGCCAATCGGCTAGCACTGTCGCTTGTCGAAAGCGAAGACGAAGGCAAGAGAGGACGAGCTCTCCAGATCGCAGAAGCAAATACCAAGCTGGCCCCAAAATCGGTCAACGTCGCCTGCAGCCTCGCGTGGGTTCAATTCCGGCTCGGTGATTTGAGTGCCGCGTCTCGCACCGCCGCTTCGGTCCTAAAAGCTGGCGGACACTTGGAGCGGGACTCAGCATTTTTTCTCGCACAAATCCTCAATGCTTTAGGACGCTCGGAACAGGCCGCCAAACTTATTAGTCTTGCTGCCAAGGGTACCGGTGAGTTCTACAATCTACGGCGCCTCAAGAAACGCAATACACCCGAAGGGACGAGCTAGCCCTCAATTTTCCGATGACTATTTCGTGTCACATCTGGAAAATGTCGGTCTCAGGCACCCACCGATCGGCCCAAACTCCCCTTCCTTACGCTGAATATGCGGACGCGTAACAACCTACCGCTTCGGTGTTCCAAGCCAATCGATTTTGACCACGAAAAATCCGCCGAAGTGATTCTCTCCGATAGCTCTAGGCGATCTCGCGAATTTGCAGACTCGTCGTCAACGGGCGACACCAAAAGCAGTTCGCAGTAGCCGAGCTTCTGACGCGATTGCCATGTGTTTCAGACTGTCGTCATCCGCCATGATCCGGCAACCGGAGCCGATAGAATTTTGACGGCGGACCTTGTTCGATGCTCGCCATGATTCGACTCCTTGTGAGGTGCCGCAAGCGTACCGTGCAAAGCAGCATTAGAGTAGCGATGTGGATGCCCAGGAGTGCCACCGTGGACCGTACTTGGACCACGTGACGTCCGCGCACGAAAAAAGGGTCAACCCAAATTGACGAGTTGACCCTTGAAAACGTTGGTTTTCTGATGTCGGGCTAGCGGGATTTGAACCCACGACCTCTACCACCCCAAGGTAGCGCGCTAGCCAGGCTGCGCTATAGCCCGAGACAAGGCGTTGACGCCTAGTTCGATAGTTTAGTCCCTGCTAGGGCTGCGGAAAAGGCGGGCTACGATCACCGCAGTAAATCGTTCACGGATCCATGGTTTGGAGCGTGTTTTTGGGTGGAATCGCCAAGTGCCGAATAGTACACGCTGCGCAGGCGTTTGGCTAATAAAGGCGGGCATTCGGCAACACCCTGCTCCAAGCAACTAACTCGTGGCTACTGACTCTTGGCGTTGGTCTTGATACGGCAGAGCATGCTATCGACTGTCATATAGAGGTATCCGCCAGGACCAAAAGTACAGTTGCTCGTTTTCTCACCCGTCACAATTCTGCCAAGAAGCTTGCCGTCGCCGGTCAGAACATAGATGCCGCCGGGTCCACTGGCCCACAGGTTTCCTTCCGCATCCACCGTCATGCCATCTGGCAGGCCCGGCTCCTTGCCGACGCGATCGGTGACATTCAGCAACTCGCGACCTTGACCAACCACATTGCCACTAGCGTCTAGCTGGAAAGCAGTCCAATTAGCCTCAGACGGATTCGACTGTGCAACGTAAAGCGTCTTCTCGTCAGGTGATAACGCGATACCGTTCGGCCGCTCAATCGACTTGGTTAGCAATGTCAGATCACCACCGGGGCTGAGCCGATAGACACCACAGAAATCTAACTCCCGACGGCGATCAGTAAACCGATCCGGCAGACCGTAGGGTGGATCCGTAAAATAGATGTCACCGTTGCTTTTTACAAAGCCATCGTTGGGGCTGTTGAGACGTTTACCTTGGTAGTTGTCGACCAACGTTCGTTTGCCGCCATCGCGGGTGAGCACACTCAGCCGACGATCTCCGTGTTCGCACATCATCAACTCACCGGTGCGACTCAGAAACAGGCCATTGCTACCAGGTTCGAGTCCGTAGTAAGTTACACCTGTGTATCCTGACGGCGACATAAAGGTGCTAACGGATTGGCCTTTCCACTTAAAAATCGTGTTTCGCGGAATATCCGAAAAGAGCAGATATCCGTTTTCGTCACCAATCCACACTGGCCCTTCAGTCCAAGTAAATCCTTTTGCTAATACCTCGATCTTTGATTGCGGAGGAACCAATTTATCGAACTGTTGCGTCTGTGATTCGAGGCTGCCCAGAGTATCTTGCGAATACGCAAGCGGTGGAATGAAAGTGAGCAGTAAAGAAATACCGAGTATTGCTGTGGTTCGCATCATGGAGTGTTCCTCATGTCTATTGCAAATCGTGAATCTGTATCGAGAAGTGTCTCGGCTCTTTCCAATGCTTCGTGCTGGGTGGAAACCAACACTCTCCCAAACTATCTAATCCCGTCCGAAATCCGGCGGATCTGCTTCAGCTACTGTTCTGTAACTTTCTTGTTGGTGCGGCTACGTAAGTACGCGAACAGATCCGTTATCTGAGTGTCGGATAGTGAACTCAGGATCTTCTCTGGCATCAACGACGATTTGAGTGCACGAAGTTCGTCAATCTCGCTGCGTGCAATCGTGTGAATTTGGCCGTCATCAGTTGCAATGCTAACGACCTGCAGATCCTGTGCATGTAGCCGGCCGGTTAGAACACGCCCATCTACCAAAAGAGCTGCATAAGACTGGTAGCCTTCGCGAATCTCTAGACTTGGAGCCACAATCGCGGGCAGCCAAAAATCTAAGTTGGCACGATCATAGTTGTCCAGAGGTGGACCAATCCGCGACCCGACTCCAAACAAGCTATGGCAATTTCCACAGTTGGCTATAAAAACCTCTCGTCCACGTTCCAAGTTTCCAGCGGTTTGGTCCGCTAACAGTGTTTTCAGTTCGCCAATGCGACGTCGGACTTCTTCTGAGCTGATCTGTGCCGGTGGTCCGAACACTGAATCGACTCGCCCCTTAAACTCAGGAGCTGAATAAACGCGAAGACGCTGGACTACATCGGGTGGAATGTGTTGTGTCTTCAATCGCCAGCTTGATAGCTCTTCCAACAACGCCTCAGCCCAAGGCTGGCGCGATGCCAAGGTACGACACGCGGCGTCACGAAGACCGTAGTCCTCAGAGATGGTTGAGTTCATATATTTGCAAATGGTTTGCCCGATCTTCGGATCATCGTAGGCTGCCAGAGCAGTCAGCGCGACGCGCTGAAGTGCTGGAGAATCACTACGACGTGTTGCCAGCGTGAGCAGCACTGTGGCTGCCGGCCGGTAGGCAGTGTCACCGAATGCACTCGCCAGTTCGATGCGATCGTCGGTCGGCGTCGCAGAACTAGATAACTTTGCAAGAGCAGACTTCTGCGAGTTCGCTTCAGCCTGGCGAACACCAAGCGCTAGTCCGTAGACTCCCGAAGCAGCTCTAAACTCTGATAGCGCGGTCTGGAGAGACGGTGGGAGTGGTGGAATGATCCGACCTTGAAACGCTCGGTTCAAACCTGAAAGCAAGATCGGCTTGAGTTCTGCAGTTGGACAAATGTTGAGTATTTCGGAACACCGTTCCAGATCGGCAGCCCCGCCGGTCGCAGCGTAGCGCCGTAGTAGACGAGGAGCAATTGCCGATGCAAACAACGGTTCGTCCCATAGCGATTCATCTGCCAAGAACGCGAGCATGTCGTCCCAGTGTTCGGCGTGTTCTTCAACCGCCCACCAGAGCATCAGCGGCATGTGCGGATCTTTGGCATCTTGTGAATGAGCGAGCAAGTTCCGCGTGATCTGCAGACCAGTCGTCGCCTTGATACGGCGCGCGGTTGAAGCAAGTTGGCTGCGAACTTGAATGTCGGTTTCTCGGTGGGCTAGAGTGGTCAATCCACCGTGGTTGCGGTGGGCGTCTCCGAGCAGCCGAACAACCCAGCGCCGAACGTCTGCATCGGCATTGACCAACAGCTCATCAGCAAGCGCATCGGTCAACAGTTCGCGGTTGCCTAGCACCCAGAGAGCCTCAAGTGACGACGCCATGGCGGCTGACTGTAGAACCTTGAGCGTGGAATCTTGGATTGACTCGCGCCAGCTTAATTCCAGAACACTCCGTTGACGCACCCATTTATTCCGGTGCGTTAAAAGCGAAATGAGATCCGCGTCGGACTTCTTAGCCAGGTCGCCAAGGTCATAGCGAGGCTGAGTATTCTCGGGTGCGATACGATAGATTCGACCACTTGATTTGTGCCAATCGTCTGTCGGACTGATATGCGAAAGTCGTGAGTCATACCAGTCGGCGATGTAGATGGCTCCATCGGGTCCGACACCGCAGTAGACCGGCCGAAACCAACGATCGGTGCTTTCGAGCAGATTCGGAAGGTCGATTGTTTGGTAGGTCGATCCATCTCGCAAACGCTCGCTATGCCAAACTAGGTTCTGCATCGCATTAGGCGCGACGATAGCGCCCGCGAATGCCTCGTCCAGCAAACCGCCTTCGTAGATTGTGAACGCCTGGGGAAAGCGACGCCCATCTCCCTTGAATCGCATCGGAGGGAAATAGCCGAATGCATAGGGATTCGTAAGCGGCCCATGTTTGCCCCAGTTCTTGTGCGAATAGCTGCCTTGCGGGAAGTACCAACCGCGCGTGTTGCCACCATTGGTTCCCGAGAACACACGCCCTTTGGCGTCGATTTCCAGGCTAAAGTTGTTGCCGCCACCTTCGGCATAAATCTCGAACACTTCCTTTTGCGGATGGTAACGCCAAACACACTGTCCTTCAAAGCGTGTGGCAGGAGTACGGCGTGAGGAAACGTTTCCGACCGTTGTGCTACCGTTTACAGCGTACAGCCAGCAGTCTGGCCCCCACATAAGATTGTTGGCGACGGAGTGCGTGTCCTGCAAACCAAAGCCGGAGAGGTGCGTTTCAGGT
>DNPC01000657.1 GCA_003501565.1 Planctomycetaceae bacterium
ACATTGACGCACAGGGACACTGACCGGTGGGGCCTGCCAATAAGTCGATTGCAAGTTCTATGATACCCAAATTTTTCGCGGGAAACCGGCATTGCTGACCCGCGTGGCGTGACGGCGCGCGGGCGGGATCTCCCCAAGAAATCAGGAAGCGTGGCGGAAGGTTGCCAGCCACGCACTAGGAACACAGGCAGACACGGGGAAGAGCATGAGAAACTTACTCACATTCGTAGCACTTGCGTTGATGTCCACGACGGTTCAATCCGCCTGGGCCCAATGCTCAGGTGGCCAGTCCGGCGGGCGCGGCGGCGCTGGTTTCGCGTCATCCGGCTTCGGCGGACCAGGAGGTGCCAATGGCTTCGCGCAACTGGGAGGCCGGCAATTTACAGCGTCATCCAACCCGCAAGTGGCGAGCATGATGATGCAGATGCAGCGGCAGAATATGCTCCTGCAACAACAGTTGCTCGCGATGCAGCAGCAGATGCGTCAACTCCAGCAGGCAAATCAGCAGTTGATCGCCCAACTTGAAGGCTCGGGAAACGACACGCAGCTCTCCCGAGCGCAGTTTACAAGCCTCAACGCCCCCAGAGATATCCGACAGGCTCGGGCTCCAGTGGCAGGCATGAATGGTGAAGGTAAACGCAATCCACCTGCTCGACCTCGGAATCAGCAACGAAGCGATCGGCAGCCGGGCGCGTGAACGGCTTGAGTTAATCAACTTGGCCGAACACGAATCGGCCGATTGAAGATGGCTGGAGTCTTGGGAGACTGGAATCTCGGGAGACTGCATTCTCGGGAGACTGGGTGGCTGAGAGAACAAGGGATTCTGGGAGCTCGCGGGCTCTGGGAACCCAAGGGCTCGCCCCAGTCACCCATCCCAGCCAATCGCTGATTCCAGCTAGGCCCACCAACGATCCCCGCCCCCGCACGACCGATTACCGGTCATCTGATCCCTTCAGCACCCGATCATAAGAGTGCGTCAGTACTTCCTTGTGCAGCCGTCGCGTGTGTAAATGCTAGCAACCGAAAATCGCTGGTTCTAAGGTGAACTTGCGTTGGGAGGGCGTTGCCTGCGACGATGGCGTTACGCAGCGAATCCGTGCGTGCAGTCCATCGTTCAGAGTCAGTTTCTGCAAGCAGTGATTCCAAGCCAACAAACTCCAGCCCGGCGGCTCGATCACCCAGCGTCCCAATCGCCCCACTCACTCAGCTACTCTATCACTAGCGGTTCGAACGAACTCCCATGGGATTCCTTGTCGATACAACACAATACAGCGGACCGCTTGAGTTGCTGCTGTATATCGTACGTCGCGAAGAATTGACGCTCGACCAGATTAAGCTAGCGGAAATCACTGAACAGTACCTGAGCTACCTGGACGTCTTGACGGAACTGGAGATCGACGACGTCGCAGACTTCATCGAAATCGCGAGTTTGCTCGTCGAGATGAAGGCTAAGCAATCCGTACCACGTCCGGAAGAACAGACCGAAGAACCGGACTCAACTGATGTCGCTCGACCTGGTGACTTGGTCAACCGCTTAATTGAGTACAAAAGAATTCGCGACGCGGCAAGTATCCTGGACGAAGGAGCTCAAGCGTGGCAGATGCGCTATCGTCGAATGGCCAACGATCTGCCAACAAGAAAAACTGAGATCGGACAGCAGGCCATCGAACCGATTGAAGTTTGGGATTTAGTTAGCGCGTTCGGCAGGATCCTCCGCGAACGGCAGCCGCCACCGAAAACGGATGTCATCTACGACGATACGCCTATCCACACATACATGGAGAAGATCCACCGGCGTGTATGCGATGATGGCCAAGTTGAGTTGACGAGTTTCTTCGAAGCTGGCATGCACAAAAGTACTCTGGTTGCCCTTTTCTTGGCGACTCTCGAGTTAACACGCAACTACGGACTAACGACGACTCAGCGCGACACCGGCCACCCACTGTATTTGGTCGCCGGCAAGAAGTTTGTCAGGGAACTCGATGTCCATCAAATTGACAACTTGTCATTTGAACAAATGGCGAACTCCAACCTGCCGGTTTCTGGGCGGTAGAACCGACAGTCGCGGACTCGTCGCAAGCAAGCACACTCTTGCCAGCACGGGATGTACTCCGATAAAACGCCCGTGCGTCCGGCCCGCTTGCGGGCAACACCTGCTATAGCGGCAGGCGAGTAAATCGTTGCCCTGATGCAGCGAACAGCCTAGGAAAGGAAACAGCTAGGAAAGGAAAAAGCCTAGGAATCCGAAGAGGCGATTTCGCCGGATGATTCGGGATTCTCCTGCTCCGCTTCGGTGTCTCCGGAGCTGCCCTCTTCCGCGGCTTCGCTATCAGAGGGTTCTTCTTCGGTTTCATCCGGCTCAAATAGATCGCGCGACGGAATGTTGATCGTCCCGCGTCCAGATCTTTCCCACTCTTCTTTTAGCCTGCGAAGATACTCGTAGGTCTCCGGCTGCCGCGTTGCATCAATTACGCGAACACGACTGTTGTTGCCTTGACCTTCCGGAATCTCGCCAAGTTTGACCAACAGTTTCTGCACTTCTTCGAGCTCGATACTGTTGACCCACAATAGAATCTGGTTGTCTTGAATGTTGGCCCCAACGCGCATCTTGTCAGATTTCTTCTTGGGCTGGTTGCGAGAACTGTAGTAACCATAGTCGAAATATCCATAGCTACGGCTGCGACTGTTCTTGTCATCCTCTTCGTCGGTGCCCATTAAGAAACGAATGCTGCCCGCCACACTTTCGGCGTCTAAACGTTTCAGCTGAATCACTTCGAAAGATCTTTCTGATCCATCCAGGCGCTCAATTAAGCGTTGGATGATCAGTTGATCGGCCCACGAGGCATTGGCAATGATCGAGTTGTTCTCCGCGTCGACACGCAATTGCGTTTGGGGCTCGAGTACATCCATCGCCTCTAGGCTACCCACGAATTCCGTAGGGTCCAAACTTGCCAAACGGAAGACTCGGAAACGTGATTCTAGGGATTTCAGGTCCGTCCCGTTCCCGTTGGGAACGTCGATTCGCTGGATAAAGGAAGCGATTATGGCCATCTTGTTCGGTTGTGCGTGAACGATGACGCTATTGGTTCGATCATTGGCAACGATGTATACGTTGTCAGGGCGTGGACGGCGCGGCGCGGCGCCAGCGGCACCGCCTTTGGCCTGAGCCGCCCGGGCTGCGGCTTGTTGTGCAGCCTGCATTTGTTTTTGCATCTGCTGTTGCATTTGTTGCATCATCCGCGCGGTGCTGCTACTGGATGGTCCAGCGCCACCGGAGGATGAAGCGATGCCGAGAAAGGTCTCGATCTTCTGTTTTACAGTCGATGCACGCGCGTACTCTAGCACGAACTCCTTCGCCAAATCGTCCAGAGATCCCGTCGACTCCTCTCGCTCCAGAATGGCGTAAATGTCGCGCAGATTCGCCGCGGCATCCATCGCTTCGAGGCGGTTGGTGGTCATCAATGGCGTTAGCTTGCCATTCTTGCTTAGCATCGGAGCAAACTCTTGGTTGACTTCTTCTGCTAACAGCCACTCAAGTTCAAAACTGGTACGTACAAAGGTATGCGGTAGTAGCGTCGCCAATTCTTCTGGCCGCACGCGGGGCACCAGTGATGGATTGATACTATCGACTTTGGTTACGATTAACACATCCCCGAGACTGAGCATAGTGTAGCCACGCATCAGCAACGCCCGGTTAAGCATATCGCCGGTTTCATCGACAGTGTATGGGCGCTGGGTAGCCAGATTAATGTAATCACCGGGCAGCTCTTGCCAGTCGAGTGACATCGATGCCTGCTGAGCGTACCATTTCAATACGTCGGGCCACGGCTGGTTGCGAAACTGAAACTCAAGCATGCCGTCGAGCGCTGTCACCTCAAGCTCTTTAGGATCCGGTGGACTGGGTGGCTCGTTCCCGCGGGTCACCGGGCCACCTGGCTTTGCATCCTCGGCTTTATTGTCTTTACCGTCAGGCTTCTTCCCACTGGCGTCCGGCTTCCCGCCCTGCCCGGGCTTTTGCGGAGGTTGTCCAGGTGGTTGCCCGGGCGTGGGCATGGGGCTGCCACGACGCCCCATCTGTTGTTGCAACTTAATCGCTTGCTCAGGGCTCATGCCCGCTGGAATGGATATGGGCGCTGGTTGTGCGAGCGCTGGCGATGCCAGCAAAAGCAAACACAGAACAACCGCTGCAACAGAGCGGCCACCAATGCAGCTGGAACAGACAACGGCTTGTGAAATATGGGCGGGAAGGCGTAGCGTCATGTCCGGCTTTCGGCTGGTTGAATTGGCTGATTGGGTGCTACTGGCAAGAGCACTCGCTGGTACACGGCGGAACCACTATTATGGCCCGCCTGCCGCTGCCAAGCTACGAACGCTATCGAGAAAAGTACGAAATTGAACGATCGCAAGATCCTGGTGGGTGTGGATGAGGCTGGATATGGCCCCAATCTGGGCCCTTTAACGATTTCTGCCAGCATTTGGTCTGTCCCACTAGACACCGAGGAAACGGATTTCTTAGGGGCCGTCGCAGATTTTTTGCAGCCCAAGCCACTGAGTGCAAACTCTCGGCACATCCCGGTTGGCGACTCAAAACTGCTGTACGATCGGTCGAAGGGCCTGAGTACCCTGGAGTTTGGCGTGCTAGCGATGGCAAGTCTAATCACGCCAGGTGTCGGCATGAAAGCGGTACCGGGCATGACAAACCCTCCCGAGTTCCCTACGACTCTGGGGGAGCTTTCCCAAGTGTTTGGCCAGAGTCTGATCAACGGCGAAGGCGAAATCGATCAAACTGCGTGGTATCGTTCAGCGGAGTGTCTTGCCGTCCCCTCAACGGAACTGCCAATTGAGCAATTTGCGGATGCCGTCGCCTCGGTGAGCGAACTGCTTGCCGCGGTCGACATCCAATTAATTGGTTTGCGGTCCCGCGTTATCACGGAATCTGCATTGAACGCGGGGTTAGAGCGGAGTGGTTCGAAAGGTCACATCCTTGCTGCGCATACGCTGGCGATCGTTAGCGAGTGTATCGAAGAGTACGCCGCATCCTCAGGAGCAATTGAGTGCTTTTGCGATCGGCAAGGCGGTCGCAAGAATTACCTACCCATACTGCTCGATGCAATGCCCGAATTGTGGTTCAGTGAATTGGCGCAAGCCGCTCACCGCTCTAGCTACGAGTGCCAATCGCCTCGAACCAAAATCCACTTCTCGGTCGGCGGCGATCGCTTTCCTCCGACCGCCCTTGCTTCCATGCTCGCCAAGTACTTGCGTGAACGGTACATGCAGGCGTTCAATGCGTTCTGGCTCGAGCATTGCCACGGAATCAAGCCGACGGCTGGTTATCCGGTGGACGCGAAGCGTTTTGCTGGCCAGATCGGTCCCGCGGCGGAGAAATTAGATTTGCCGCGGGAAATGTGGTGGCGAATGAAATAACGATTCAAAATTCTAAGCAGCGTGAAGCCACAACGTAATTGACGCGGAATGTTTTGAGATTTTCGCAGTTCTCATCCCGCGCATCGTCGCGGCGCGTGCTACGTTTTAGATGGGTCTCAAGTGGTCGCCTGCAAGCGTTGCCTTGGTATTGATCGCACCGTTGCCCGAACGAATCACTTTCCCCCGATTAGCGGTCTGCTTCAACGAGCAGGTGCCCGGGTGCAAACTTGGAAGCATCTGACGAAAAGGCTTGCTACTGGGCATTGCTATGATTTCCGATCCAATCGAACGTGATGAGATCGAGCAAGCGTACTTACTACACGCAATGCTACATGGACTTAGTACCGATGCAGAGCATATCAGCTCGCGTATCGATGCGTATCTCGCCAACGAACCCGACGATGTGCTCGACTTGGCAATCGTCGCCTATCAAGACGATTCCGTCGTGGCACCGCCCGATGTAGTTGTACAGCAATGGGGAATGAGCCGACTATACAACGTGTGCGATGACGGCAGAGGTCGCCGAAGACACGCAGTCCACTCGCCATGGTTCGACAACGGTTGCTCGTTGAATCATGCGGAACTTTCGGCGCCCGCGCACTTTTGGATCAACTGCGATTTACTCGATGATCTTGATCCCGTCTCAGTGGCGGTATGGATCAGGCCGGGAAGTCGGCTCAGTCTGCGGCCGCGTGCCAAATCAACTGGCGTTGAACACCGAGAAATCGGCACCATCTCCGAATTGCAAAGCCCCGCTTCGACTTGCTTTGGCGACTTGCCACCAGGTACGCGATGTCTAGCGCTAGTGGATGCGATCTACGATGACTGTCACTCCAAGACGCTGAAGGTGTTGGTCGTTATTGCGGCCGCATCGACGCCTGTGAAGGAATTGACTGACTATGCGGTCGATGCCTTCTTCGCTGATCGAGCAAAGTGCTAGGTGGCTGGGCACTTCTTCTACGAGCGTATGGTTCTACAACTGGCGCCCGCTGGATTGTTGCGCTGTGTCGTTGCCGATCCCGCGGTTTCATACTAAAACGCTAGCTCCCCGGTGTGTCGTGAGTTCGTTTGTTTCTTGGCTCGCATGGGCCAGTTCAGTGTAGCTCGCGTCCGAATACGATTTGGAACCGATTGAAACTTGTTTTGCGCGTGGCTGCAGCGCATCTAGATACAGGGATTCGTTATGAAGATAACCTGCCAGAGCTTCGATTTGCATCTGCGTGAGCCATTCACGATTGCTAGGGGTACCGTTTCGGTACAACCAACGCTGATCGTCAAAGTCGAGTACGACGACCTAGTTGGTTATGGCGAGGCAACCACGAATGCCTACTACGGCGTGACGCTGGAGACAATGCAAGCGGCACTCGACAGAGTAAGCGACAAGCTCGCAGGCTACCGGCTTGAGAATCCCGCTGAGCTTTGGAAAGAACTCGATACAGATTTGGCTGACTGTCGGTTTGCTCAGTGCGCACTTGACTGTGCCGTGTGGGATATCTACGCAAAAATGCACCAGATGCCGCTATGGGAATTGTGGGGTTTCTCGCTTGAGGATCCGAGACCTCCGACTTGTTATACGATTGGAATCGACACGCCAGAGACCATGGCAAAAAAGATGCAAGCCGCGGCGCCCTGGCCGGTTTACAAAATCAAGCTCGATGCGTCAGGCGGAATCGATTTGGTACGGCGGCTGCGCGAAGAAACTGATGCTAAGTTTCGCGTCGACGCAAATTGTTCCTGGACGGCCGAACAGGTACCGGTACTAGCGGAACAACTGTCGCAGCTAAACGTGGAGTTAATCGAACAACCTTTAGCAGCTAACGAATTCGACGCGATGTGTTCACTAAAGGGCAACTGTGCATTACCGCTAATGGCCGATGAAAGCTGTCAAGTGGAGAGCGATATTGATCGATGCATCGATTCGTTTGACGCCGTAAACATCAAGCTCGTCAAGTGCGGCGGTCTGACGCCTGCCCGGCGGATGATCACACGAGCGAAACAGAATGGTTTACAAGTCATGGTTGGGTGTATGACGGAATCTAGCATCGGCATTTCGGCAGGCGTACACTTGTTACCGCTGTTGGACTTCGCAGACCTAGATGGAGCTTTGCTGTTGGCCGACGATATCGCACATGGGATCACCTGGGATGCGGGCATCTGCAAGCTACCGACCGCTCACGGCTTAGGCGTTGAATTAGTCTGACGCTTTAACCCGGATTAACCATCTGGCAGGTAGACCGGAACAAGTAAGTGCATTCTATACCGTAACTTCAGTCGCAACTCCGCTGCAGGCCCCTGCGGCCCATGTTACGCCGGACTGTTGTCGCCCCCCCTTACAAACGCACCGGCATACTGTCGCCTCTGGCTTCCTGTCCTTCTGGACTACGGCCATCTGGACTGCTGCCCTTTGGACTACGGCCCTCTGAGCTACTGGCGAATGTCCACCCATTTGCCTTCGATTCTCCGCTGCTGCGGCAGGAATCGGTCTTTGTAAGAGAGATGCGGGCAATCCGCCACAAACATGCCAAGATAAAGCCAAGTCTTGTTGTGAAGCTTGGCGATCTCCAGCGACATCAAGATTGCAAGCGTGCCGGGGCTGTACTTTGAGTAGTCGGGATCGAAGTACGTGTACACCATCGATAGAGATTCTTCTCCGACGTCTAAAATCGAGACGCCAATCAGAACCTCATCATGCCACTGAGTGACCTCTAGCACCTCACAGCAGCTGTAGATCAAGAACGATTCGTATTCCCAGTCACGAATCGTCCGGTCGTCCCTGGCCAGGTTGCGTACATTTCGATGCCGGTTGAACAAATCGACGCGTCGATCGTCGACCGAAGGCACGTCGACTTGCAAGGATATCGTGCCACCGGCTCGTTTACGAACGCGTCGTTGAGAACGACTCGGCTGGAACTCAGAAACGGCTACACGCGTTGGCTCGCAAGCGGAACAACTGGGGCATCGCGTCGTGTAGAGGAACTCTCCGGATCGACGTAATCCTCCCGCTAAGACCTCGTCAACCTGCCGACCGGTCAAGCGATGCGGCGACAGGTGCAGCGGCATTAGCGCAGTTTGATCCTTGCGGTACGGGCAACGCTCTGGCTCCGATACAACCTCGGACAAAAAACTTGGGATCGTCACAATGCAACCGTAAGCAACTGTGGGATTGATCGGCGAATTGAGAATCTCAGCCGGGGCTCCTGCGAACCCAACGGGGCGCGCCACGGCACCGCTCGCACGAGTAAAATCAATCACCTAAGCAAGATGCGGCGTGTGCGGACCCCAGTAGCGAAATAGTTTCTGCAGTTCCTGATCCCTATTGTAGTGATCGTTCGCGCGTGTCAATCGTCGGCAGAAAATGCCTTGCGTCGGCGGGCAGAAAAGGAGAAGCATTGATCGACGACGCACCTGAGAAATTGCCCTAGAGAAGGCAATGCGGCGTTACTTAGAACGCGTCGGGGTAAATCACGATCTCGATACGTCGATTGACGGCTCGTCCCGGCTCAGCGCTGTTGTCGGCCAGGGGATAGTTTGGCCCATTCGCACTCACCGAGAACTGACGACTGGGCAATCGATTGCGCTGGACGAGTTGATCTACGACAGCTTGCGCTTGTTCACCCGAAAGCTTGAATGCAGCACTTGATCCACCGTAACGCCCGCCTGAATCGGTATGCCCCTCGACGACGATACGTTGACGAGCAAATCGGGCCAGGATGGCTTGCGCGACTTCGTCGAGCTGCGTCGTACCACCAGGACCGATCACA
Organism: Planctomycetaceae bacterium; assembly: GCA_003501565.1. Lineage (GTDB taxonomy): Bacteria > Planctomycetota > Planctomycetia > Pirellulales > Pirellulaceae > Aureliella. The sequence goes on from DNPC01000657.1 coordinate 9,186, forward strand.
GCCGTTCCGGGCGCGAACATACGATCGGCGGGAAGTCGGA
>DNPC01000542.1 GCA_003501565.1 Planctomycetaceae bacterium
AGATATGGCAAATGCCATGCGGTGACTGGGCCGCGGAAGGGCCGTTTTAGGCGAACGGTGGAATTCACGAATGCACCGCTTGGGATCAGTTTACCACGCTCGACTGGTCTACCGAACTATCGTGCAATGCTTTGTTAGCTAAGGTTTCGCCATTCCGTCGTGAACCGAAAGAGAATACGTTCAATACTGTATAAGGCAAGTTGAAACAGACAACCAAGACGACCAGGGGTGTCATTTCGCGGGTTAGGTGAACAAGAGTAGCTTCAGGCAAGAAGGATTCATCAAACAGCCGCGCGTTGTCGGAAAGAAACCAGCCCGAAAATGCAGTGAACGCTAGTAGATGAAGCAAGGTCAAGTGTTTCGACAGCGAGTAGAAGGCAACTGCTACGGCTAGCATCGCAAGTAAATCTACGGCAAGCCCAGCCCAGAGAACGGACGTGTATTTTGTCTTCGGTATCTGCTCAAGCCAAAGCAGAGCTTCCGCCGAATCATGATGGACCTCGCCCGCCAGCATTGGGAGAGGCCAACCGGTTTTGACGGTCCAATATTTCGGATTGAGCGGTGGCGGGCCCGGTCTCATCTCTTCGTGGGTCGACGCCCCACGTATGACGAACCAAGTGACAGCCACCAGACTGAGTATTACGCCAACGATGTTCATGGCACGCATCCGAGAGCAAGTATCGGCAGCGTGCAACGTGCAACGTGCCGCCGAAAATGATAATGAGGCAATCTAAGCTAGCGACGGCGTATTCGTTGCAATGCCCTGTTCGTGGTTTTGCGATTGCGCCACAACTCAGCGTACCGTGTATCGTCGGCTCTATCCATCACTAGCCGAGGTTAAAAGGCCCGCATCGACCAGGTCGGCGAGCGATCTGTACATGGTTGGTCTCGAAATACGCTGATCCTCTGGAAGTTCCAAAATGGCGTTGGCTACGTCGTCTGCAGTGAACGAAGGCTCCAGAGACAGCACGAACTTAGCTATGTTGCGGCGTACCCTGCATACCCTTCCGACCGAGATAGTCCAGCAATGGTGCAAGATAGTCATCAGGATTCATTGATTGATCGGCCGAACTCAGTAACGGGGAAACCAAGTGCAGTTGCGAACAACTCACGCAGAAACAAGTGAGCGCGCGCTTACCAACTCAAGTTTGCGGTTGGTTGGCTTTCGTCAGCTCGGCTACTGCGGCGTCAAAAAACGTGCGGGCGTATCGAACAGACTTTTCAACTTCATCGACGTATCCATCCGCCGAAGCTGACCAGGCACGATTCATGTAACGTTCACCGCTGGCAAATTCCGTCATGACAGCGGCGAATACGGAAGTGCCGAATCGATTAACCAACACATGCCGTCCATCGGCGAAGTCTGCACACGGCGGAACACATTGTTCATCGATATACTCTAAAACATCTTCGCACGTCATTTCGTCCAGCTTTTCGTCCAGCTCTACGATTCGCTGCGCAACTATCTGCAAACTGTCACGGACAGTTTCAAAGTCGCTTTCCGAATCTGCTGATGCTTGCGATTTCTGGGACTTGTCTATGCGAATCAGAACAACACCCACGATGCCAACTGCAGCACCAGCGGCATATATACCCCACGGAATTGTGCTCCACTTGTCGTCTTTGTTTTCCAATCGCGAGACACAAGCCAGCGAGCCACCGAGGAACCCGATCCAAAGAAGGATTTGCCCGAAGATTGCCATGATCAACCTGTAAAGAAAATCTGATAAACCGCGTTGCCTACATTTACAAGTGCTTCACCCACTATCAGGCCAGCCGCGATCGGTACACCGACGTCGTAACCAAATCGTTTGCCCGCCGTCGCATCGCTGAGTACCCGCAGCAGGTTGCCGAACGTGTAAGTCAACACGATTGAAAAAGGCATGTAAAATCCGAGTCCAACCAAGACACCGATACCGCCCAGCCCACTTACGGCCAGGAGTAATCCCATACCAGCCCCCGCGGTATATCGATACGCGGGAACGTCGCCCGTTACGATGCCTTCGATCGTGGCTGCCAAGGCCTGCGCTTGAGGCGCTGGCAGCGCCTCAGATCCCAGTCCAATTCCTCCAGATTCAATGTTGGCTTGATGCAGTAGAAACATCAGCCAAACTACGATCAGCGGGCCAATCCAAGTACCAATGAACTGTGCGATCTGCTGTCGCCTGGGAACGCCTCCGATTAGGTAGCCTGATTTGAGGTCGAGCATAATGTCGCTGGCTTGTGATATCGCCAGGCAAACTGCTGCTCCAACAATCATCGATACCTTAATCGTCGTTATCGTATCGGTCCCGTCTTTGATAGCGAAGATCAGCAGTGTGACGGCGATGAGCGTCATGCCTGACAGCGGTGACCAATTCGTTCGGCCGATGCATTCGGCAACGATGACGCCTGCTACCCAAATCCAACCGACACCCAGCAGCGTCATAAGGACCGCGCGTGCAACCGAGAGTTCTCCTCCTGCCACGCTCCACGCGATCCACAGCATCATCAAACTGCCAATGAAGATCATCAAGTAGAGTAACCAAATCGGCAGCTCATCTTTCTTGGCGACATCACCGCCGGATCGATCTGACGCGCCGCGCAGGGAACCGAGCGCACTAAGAATCATCGGTAAGGCAGCGGCAATCCCGCCGAGCGCGGCGCCGATGAGCATGCCGATTCCTGTCGGTCGATAAAGCGTACCTCGCATCGTCTCCGGTTCGTTCGTCAGGCTCGCCACATCAGCGCCAGCGAACTGCGACAAGATGGGTGACAGCACGAAATAGCAGAAGAAACCGCCCGCTCCGAACCAGAATCCGCCCTTGCCTGACAGATAGCCCACTCCAACCGTCATAATGGAAATGTAGAATACGATATTAAGCATCGGTGGCAGTCCGAATGCCTCGCCAGCTGGCCAATCATGATCGCTACCCATGAATCGCAGAACACACAATTGGCAAACGGCCGCGATTCCAACGCCGCCCAACAGCAATACTGCTTTACGCACGCCTGCGCCTGGACTCTTTAGTATCGTAGCAACGGCGATTCCACCCGGGTAAGCCAGTCGATCGAAATCGATCATCTGTTTACGCAAGGGGATGACAAAACACAGCCCAACGATGCAGCCAGTGATCGCTGCCAGAATAAGTAGCGGCTGGTTGATATCGGCCAGTTCGGAGAATCGTTCTTGCTGCGAAAGTATCAACAGGGCTGGCACACTAAACATAATGCCACTCGAGGCACCGTTTACTGCGGATGCAATCGTTTGATTGATGTTGTTCTCGACGATGCTGGTGCGTCGTAAAACCCCGCGCAGGATTCCCCAGCCCAAGATGGCCGCCAGCTCCGATCCTTCGATGGAAAAACCAAGCATCAACGATGCATAAGCAACTGATATGGTAAGAACGATGCCGATGGCCCAGCCGACTAGGATGGCTACCCACGTGAATTCGGGGTAATCGCCGTGCATATGTTTAATGCTTGGGCCAGCTCGCATTGAATTGCCTTTTCGCGAAACTCTTGGAAGTAGGTTCGGTAGTATACCCGGTGCGACGCAGAGTGGACCGCAGCTGGGTAGCGAATCACCGCTCCGCGGACTCAATCAAACGCATAAAGTCCAACTCGGAGAACACAAACGCCTGTAGAATGATCATCTCTGCAGGGCTCATTTTGACAACTAGAGAAGAAGTGATAGACGTGAATCAATCAACCACCACAAGCATAAAATTCGCTACTGGCATTTTCGGTGTCTTGTTTATCTGCGGCAGTGTCGATGCTGCAGATCATCCCGCATTTCAGCCGGTTAAGGAATTGTTCGCCGCGATGTCCAAACAGGACGGGAAAGCGATGAAGGCAACTTCAACGGAAGACTTCCAGTTGTTAGAGGATGGCGAAGACTGGACAATGCAGAAACTGATTGCGGCCGTCCAACCCAAAGGTAAACCGTATGAACGTAAGAATTTCTTCTGCCAGATCCGTGCCCGACAAAAAGGCAGCGTCGCTTGGGTAAGCTACTGGAACAAGGCTGAGATACTTCGCGAGTCCCGGCGAACCACGGTCGTGTGGCTTGAAAGTGCCGTTATGGTACGCGAAGAAGGTCGCTGGAAAGTTCAACTCTTGCATTCCACGCGGCTGGAACCGGGCAAGTACCCGCAAGACATTGAATGGGTTCAGTTTAAAGCGTAACCGTAGTTTGGGCAGTTTCAGTCTTCGCTCGCACAGTTTATTCTGGCGGCCCAAGGCGGTAGAACTAGATCGCCTGCAGGTAGCTCAGCCTTCATCGGAATGGCTGCCACCTAAGCACAGTTCCGCAGCACAATATTCTGCGAAAACCTTTCATCCAGAACACAATTCGAAGTTCGATCTATGGTTACCAATTTATTTAGTATACGAAGTGCAGCTTTCCTGCTGCTTGCGCTGATGACAACGCTCCCGACGGCCGCTGGCCAATCGCCGAACAATCCGCTCCTCAAAACCTGGGATACACCGTTTGGTGTGCCGCCCTTTGATCGGATCGACGCGGAAGATTTTGAGCCAGCATTTGAAATCGCAATGGATCAGCATTTGACTGAGATCCAAGCGATCAGCGTAAACTCCGAGCCGCCGACGTTCGCAAATACGATCGAAGCACTGGAGAATTCGGGCAAGAGCTTGAACCGAGTTCAAAGCACTTTCTCAGCGTTAACTTCATCTGCTACCAACGATGAGCTTCGGGCCATACAGGCGCGGATGGCGCCGCTCTTGGCCGCACACTCATCCATGATCACCTTGAATGCAGATCTATTCGCCCGCATCGACGCACTGCACAAGAAACGTGACTCGCTAGGACTCGACGATGAGGCGTTGCGAGTTCTCGAATTAACGCACAAGAATTTCGTACGGGCTGGCGCAATGCTTCAGGGAGAGGATCGCGAGCGTTTGGCCGCGATTACCGAGCAACTTGCCGGTCTCTATACCGCTTTCAGCCAGAACGTGCAAAACAGCACTGAGGCATTTGCGCTTGTGCTGGAGGACGATGACGATCTAGCTGGCCTACCCAATTTCCTGCTAAGTGCGGCGGCCCAGGCAGCCCAGGAGCGTGACCTGGAAGGACATGTGATCACTCTCGCGCGTTCCTCGTTCGAGCCATTCATGACCTTTAGCACCCGCCGCGACCTGCGTGAAAAGCTCTATAACGGTTGGACGAACCGAGGTGACAATGATGATGAGTTTGATAATGAAGCGAACATTCGCCAGATCTTGATGCTCCGTCTTGAACGCGCTCAATTACTGGGCTTCGAGGACTTCTCCTCCTACCGGACAGCCAACACGATGGCGGGTACGCCTCAGGCAGCAAAGGAACTGCTCGATGAGGTTTGGGTCGGAGCTTTAGCGAAGGCAAAGGACGAGCTGGACCGCATCCGCAAGATTATGCAAAACGAAGGTGCCGACCACGAACTCCGGCCCTGGGACTGGTGGTACTTCGCAGAGAAAGCTCGAGCTGCTTCCTACGACCTCGACGAGGATGCCGTCAAGGCGCATCTCTCGCTCGACAACGTTCTGGTCGCCCAGTTTGCCGTTGCCGATCGGCTGTTTGGTATCAAGTTCTCTGAACGTCGAGACATCCCAACCTACCACCCAGACGTGAAAGTGTGGGAAGTGAAGAGCGCTGCCGATGAGCACATCGGACTGTTCTACGGAGATTACTTTGCCCGTCCTGGAAAACGTGGTGGGGCGTGGATGAGTGCTCTGCGTTCCCAACATAATTTGGGCGATGGAGCCACGCCCGTGATTATGAACAACTGCAACTATAACAAGCCAGCCAAAGGAGAGCCTGCGCTGATCTCGATGCGAGAGGCTGAAGTGATTTTCCATGAATTCGGACATGCTCTTCATGGTCTGCTCTCCAATGTCACTTACGATTCAATCTCCGGTACAGCAGTTGACTATGATTTCGTCGAGTTCCCTGCACAGATCTATGAGCATTGGATGCGGCAACCAGAAGTAATCAAGGAGTTCGCGCTTCACCACGAAACGGGTGAGCCCATGCCGACTGAATTGATTGAGCGACTTAAGGCTGCGGCCAATGCACAATCAGGTTTCGATAACGTCGAGTACATCGCGTCTGCATTCGTCGACTTGGCGTTCCATAGAATCACCGATCCGGAAGTGCTTGCCGATTTAGACATCAATTCGTTCGAGGACGGCGTGCTCTCGCAAGCCCGCATGCCAAAGGCCATCGACATGCGCCACCGGTCGCCACACTTTTTGCATTCTTTCGCGGGCGAACTCTACGCAAGCGGATACTATACGTACATGTGGGCTGGTGTTCTCGACAACGACGGATTCGCAGCGTTTGAAGAAGCTGGCGACATCTATGACCAGTCCCTTGCGAAGAAGCTCTACGAATACGTTTACTCAGCTGGAAACACGCGGTCCGCGATGGATGCCTACATCGGATTCCGGGGACGTAAGCCGAGTACTGGGCCGCTGCTTCGCAACCGTGGATTGGAAGTAAAGAGTCAGGAATAAACCTGTGTGC
>DNPC01000413.1:0-2694 GCA_003501565.1 Planctomycetaceae bacterium
TTCAGCTGCGCAGCCAGTGCATTTGCGGGATCGTCACGCTTGATCAAGTACCGTTGCCCCGAACAGCCCACCAGTAGTGAACTACAGGCTACAAACAAGCTGAGGTTGATGGCCACGACAGCGCAGCGATCGCACGTTCGACCGACTAAGGACGAAGGGCTTTTGCGATGCAGTAGTTTCGTGGCAGAGCTCACGGGAAAAAGTCCAAGCGATTTGGCAGGATCAACCCGGCGCGCATGTCATCCGCGGCGGCCCAAACGCAGGCCGCTGCGAGGGTAGGAAGTGGCAGCTCGCCTCGTCAATGCCGCTTTTTTGTAACCAGCACCCCAATCTGGTGGTATGTGTATAATGCCTGGAGAGAATCCGATGGGTGGGTCGACTTCACCGCTGTGGATGGAAGAGTGGACTACTCTTTAGGGGGGATTGCCTGGCACTGCTTGGGTTGAGCACGTCGGCATCTTCGGTGTAGGAGCACTCTCAAAAGCCTAAGATGGGGCAACTTTGACGATAATCCTGGGTGTGCTGTGCCGGTAAGCCGAGCAGAATAGGCAGGACTTGTGTGCTCAGAATGAAGCCGGCAGGCGCTGGTTGGCGGCTGACTCGAGATATCGAATCTTGCGAGTGTTGACCGCGATTTCGCTGGAATTGCACGCAAAACCGTAACGGCTGGTTGGTGCCGTAGAGGAAGCTAGCACTCTTGTACTCGAAGTTCGCTGCTATCGAACAGGACTTCCGCAATGAATGGGAGGAGTTTGATCCTGCGCACTATCAAAAGTATCTCTCGCAAGTTCCTGAATCGCAGCGAGTTGAACTACTTACCCGGTTGTTAAGTGCCGAGTTAGAGTTCTCTTACAGTCCGCCGAGCCGGTTAATGGCTCACCAGTCAGTCGGATCGGTCGTTCCGGCCAGTGACGACGAACGCGTGCGTCCCTGCATTCAACTGTTTGCGATGCGGTTCCCAGAACTGCTCGAAAGCGAAAAATACTTGATCCAGCTGATCGTGCTAGAGTTTGCGCTGCGGCTGCAGCATGAGATGCTCCCGCCGAATCCTGAATCGTATTTGGATCTGTGCGAAACACGCAGCCAGGATCGACTCCTTCAGCTGCTGGAGTTGACTGAAGACCGTCTTCCAGGAAATGCTTCAAGAGAAAAGGAGAAGAAAAAAGAAGTCGCTCATGGTGATTCGACAATCAAAGACGAAGATCCATCAGCGTCGATCCCTGTTGAGCTCTTACCGACGCATTTGGGTGCGTACCTCTTAGTGCGTTTGATCGGGCGTGGTGGAATGGGCTACGTCTACTCAGCCATCGACCTGCACAGCACTGCTCGTGTTGCGATCAAAGTGATGCGACGCGTCGATTCATGGAGCGTTTTCCGGTTCTTCGAAGAATTCCGGTGGTTGAGCCAGCTTGAGCATCCAAATTTGCTCAAGTTGTACAACGCCTACAACGAAGGCGATTCACGCTATTTTTCAATGGAATTGGTCGAAGGCCACACGATCGCCAAGTGGTTCAAGAACCTTCCTCAGAACAAGGAAACACGCTGGACTCTGCTGCGGAAGGTATTAAGCCAACTTGCAGCAGCGATCAATTATCTACACCGAAATCGCGTCCTGCACTGCGACATTAAATGCTCGAACATGATGATCACGGCCAACCTGCGGGCGGTTGTGCTGGATTTGGGATTGAGTGTTCGCGAAGGCCAAACCAACCCGCTGGTGGGTACGATTCAGTACATGGCTCCCGAGGTGCTCAATAAAGAGCCGCCCGCGAAGTCGAGCGATTGGTACTCGTTCGGTGTGATGATGTATGAAGTTATGTCTGGCAGTTATCCGCCGATCCAGGTTGATGTTAGCGGCGATGGGCAGGCAGTTTATCAGGTAGACCGTGATAAGCTCCTTGCTGGAATAACGGATTGCCCACATGACCTCCAAAACCTCTGCCTCTCGCTGCTGTCCGCAGAACCCAACAATCGACCCACAGGTTCTTACGTGATGGCAGTGCTGGGCGGCGAAGTCGAAAGTGCAGATCTGACAGATCCTGCCCACAATTGTCCCGGTAGACAACGTGAGATGCACTTGCTCAACGTATGCCTTGAGCGAATTGATGATGGAGTGCGTCGGTGTGCGATCGTTCATGGTGAGTCCGGAATCGGAAAGTCAGCACTCGTCCAGCTTTGGATTCGCTCGCTAGATCGGCAAAAATACAATGTTGCTTCGGCGAGTTGTTATCACCAAGACCAGACACCCAATCGCCTGCTCAATGCACTAGCGCAAGAGTTGATGCCACTGCTATCGGCGACCGACAGTGAACAATGGCGGCCTGGCTTGTCCGGTAGGATCAATCGGATTGGTCAGCTTTTCCCGCAGCTCGAACAACTGTTGGGTATCCCAGCCAAAGCGGCGCGGCCAAGCAGCGGTCTTTTGCCACGCAAAGAGTGCTTGGAAGATCTGATGGATTGGCTGTGCGAACTCAGCCAGTGGAAGCGATTCGTCATCACAGTCGACAACGCTCAATGGGCCGACCAAGACGGTATTCGCGATTTGATGCGTCTGCAGAGCCGCACCGACTTTCGCGGCCTAATCGTGCTTATCAACAACAGCCCAGACCCGCTGCTGTCCGTGACGCAGAATGAAGACACGTTTTCCTCCGGCCATGATCAAACTTTGCGGGCCGCTCAGGGCATCGCTGTTGG
>DNPC01000413.1:2766-5186 GCA_003501565.1 Planctomycetaceae bacterium
CCGCATCGCTGTTGGCCCACTGGATCGAGAAACCTGTTCAACTCTGTTGGTCAATTGGGGGAGCCATGCGGGAATACCGATGTCCGACATGGCGATCGAGCGATTGACTCGCCTGTCCGGTGGAAATCCATTCCTGCTAAGAGAGCTATCCCACGCGTTTGTTCATAACTACAGTCACGCAACGAAGAGCGACTCGGACGCTGTCAACAAGATCGCATCGGATACGCACAGTACAGTACGCCGGAGATTCGCTAGTCTTTCTCGCAACGCTGAGCTGGTCCTTGAGTATTTGGCCGTAGCAAACCATCCCCTTGGCTTCCACCAACTACAGACGCTGACTCGGATTATTCCACAGGACCTACTGCGCTCGCTCAGCGCACTGCGTAGTCAAGGCTGGATTTCTACTCGATCTGGCGCACGGGATGCGGATGTTGAAATCACACACGACCGATTCCGCAAGGTTATCACCCAGGGGATAGCACCGGATAGACTGCGTCGTCGCCATTTACGTACCGCGCGGGTACTCTCCAGCGATGCACGGCGTCAATGGCCGCGAATTGGAAATCACTATTGGCAAGCAGGGCAAATCCCACAAGCAGCCGCATGCTATATCGAAGCAGCTCGTGAGGCCTATGCAGCTGGCGCGATAGAAGAAGCTTTGTTTTTCCTAAACCGCGCTCTCCACAAAGATGTGGTGCGAAGTGCTGCTGAGCAGATCGTCGTCGAGCGACTCCGCGGCGACTGTCTGGCGTCGGTTGGTGATGCACAGCGCGCTGCACAGGTATACGAGGGGCTTGCAAGTCGCACGACGGGGCAGCAGCGAATGCTGCTTCGTTGTTTGGCGGGAGAACAATGGATTCGCGCTGGACAGAATGAACTGGCGATTCGACTCCTGCGCGATGCTCTTCAGTTAATGCGGGTCAGCCGTCGACCTTCGACGATTGTGTCGATGGCCAAAATACTCTGGAATGCACTGCGCACGGGCCGTTCATTGTCGCAGGAACCGATCGCTGATTTCGAGTCGTTTACAGATCGTGAGGCATGTTTAAATCGTATCTCATCGCCGCTGACCTTCTTGGACAACTCAATGGGCCAAGAGTTGATCGTGTCGATACAGCGGCAGGCCAAGAGTCGTGGGACGATGGCAGATCGCGCGCAGTCCCACAACCGCACGGCGGTCATTCTCTCGTTCTTGGGACGGCGGGGTCGAAGTCTGGCTATCAAGCAGATGCATCACGGACGACGCTTGGCGCACGCGTCAGGCCTGGATAGCGCGCTGGCGACTTGGAACTTCTGTATGTTCATTTGGTACATTCAGAAAGGCGCGGTCAAACCCGCACTGGCGCATGGACAGCGAAGCATCAAGCGATTCGCTGGGACGCGTGAGCGCTACCAATGGGAGCAACAGTTTCTGCACTGGGGCGTACTCTGCTGCTTCTTCCATCAAGGTCAATTCAAAGAGCTTGGGGAAGCGACCGCCGCCCAGCGTCAGGCAGTATCTGATCGCAGCGATCCGATGAATCTCTTCTGGAAGAACGTTGCTGCCGCCCATTGGTCAGATTTAGTTGAAGATCGAGTCCAGTCCGCACGCGGATGTCTAGATGCCGCCAATCGCGTGGTAGCTAATAACACATTTCAGCTTCGCAGATTCTTCCTATGGCTTTCGCAGGTCTATCAGCATTTATACGAGGGCCAGAGCCAGGCGGCGCTTCAGGTCATGCGCGCAAGTTGGGGACCGTATTCGTTTTCTTTGATGATGCGAACCAGTCAGTACCGCTGGTTTGCGCTGCACGCGAGGGTTTGCACCCATTTGTTGATCGCCCGTGACGAACCGGATCAACATCGATCTCAATTGGCCAAGGCGCGCAAGTTCGCTCGCAAGATGCTACGGTTGCAAGAGCCTGCTTACGTTAGTTACGGGCGGTCTCTACTGCTTGCGATTGACGCCATTGTAGGCAAGGTCGCACCCCATTCGATATGGCAGCATGAGATCGAACAGCTTGAACGTCACGGACATAGCCTGATGGCAAACGCGCTCCGGTGGCACTATTTTGATTACTTGCCAGATGGCCCGCGTCGCAAGCAAGAACTCCGCGATGAAATGGTCCGCAGCGGTTGTGTCTGCCCCGAACGCCTACTCAACCTAATGATCCCACCTCAATCGGCGCAGCCAGCGCATTAAGCACCGATTTACGTCGACATGCAAACTATCGGAATCATCGGTTGCTTGCACTTTGTTTCATTTCGGCACGGACACCGGAAAGCATTGCTAGAGCGAATCGCATCTGGCAGTCTTAATCGAGCAGCTTCTTAGCCTTTTCGATCTGTTCACCAATTTCTTTGGCGAAGTAATGGTCGGGGCCAAGTTTCCCAATCAGTTTGAGGCGGGCTTCGGTCATGACGTCGACGCCCTCCGCAAT
>DNPC01000490.1 GCA_003501565.1 Planctomycetaceae bacterium
ATCGGTTCAAGATTTTCGGTGACACGATCGTTATCGACCCACAGTCGTATTTGGCGGGCATGGTGAAAACCGTGGAATTCATCAAAACCGCCGCGATCGATGGGCCCATGCGTAACTTTAGCACCCACGGGGACATCCTTTTTCTCGTGCTTGCCGTCCAGCAGCATACCGAGGTGCCATTTGCCGACAATTCCAGTGTAGTAGCCATGACTCCGCAGGAATTTTGCCAGAGTTAAACGCTCTTGTGCGATTAGCGAAGGTCCGCCAGTCAGCACACCCGATTGCAACCGAGTACGCCAGGCATAGCGACCGGTAAGCAGGCCGTAGCGCGTCGGCGTGCAGACACTACTCGCCGAGTGTGCGTCGGTGAATACCAAACCTGATGCAGCTAGACGATCGAGGCATTCGGTTTTGATTTTGCCACGCTCAGGATTCAGCCGACTGATTTCTCCGTAGCCCATATCATCAGCGAGCATGATCACAATGTTTGGTCGCTCGGAAGTGCTACCAAATGCCGAAGAGGGCCAGGCAGCGCCACACAGGAGCAGCACAACGCAAAACAGGCCACAAGTATTGATTTTCATTTCGGTAATCATCTTCTTAACAATCAATTCAATGTAGCGGAGAACAGTGCTTCCAGATCTACAGTCTATTGTGTTCGCAGCATGGACTGCCAAAGTGAGCGAAGCTGCTTGACATCCTCGTTCTTGGGCCGCCAGCCACTGAACAGCAAACGATTGACCATCATCGCTAGAGCCCGCGAGTTTTGACCGATCGATTCGTTCACCAACAGCAGCCTAGAGGCTAATTCATCAGGCGTCGTTTCATCATCGACGCCTTGGCCGTGTTCTCGCGCCCATGCCTTTAGAGCATGGTATGTATGTGCGACGATTCGTTCTGGAGTCCACCCAGTCCCGGATTCAAATGGATTGGGATAATCACGAAACGCTTGCTGAGGAACCTCAAGTGATGGCAAACGTTTAGGCTTGGGTTTGATCTGTTGGCGTTTTCTACCAAACAACGTTGCAAAGAACTTCTTTATGGCCTCAATGAAGGCCCGCAGTTCACCGGGATGCAAAATCAAGTAGCCAACAACGATCAACAACAGAATCACGATTGTAACCCACTTGATCGTCTCACCGAGATTCAGATCGAAGTCTGAAAACCAGGACTGGCCACTGTCGGATTGGGGTTGCTGGCCAGAATCGGGATCGCGTTTTGTATTTTCCTGATCGCTTGATTCAGCGCGCTGCTCGTTGGCGGCTTGCTCCTGCTCATTGGTGTCCCGGCTGCCGTCTTGCCGCCTATCCTCGGACTGTTCGCTTTCAGATTGCCCATCCCGGCGACCGTTCTCAGCCCGCTGCCTCTGCTGCGGTTCGGAGCGAGCGTTCTCTTGTTGTGCCTCGTTCTGCTTTCTCGAACGATCCTGAGCGCTAGATTGATCTTGGTCTTCGCTGCGACCAGATGAACTTTTCTCGCCCGAATCGGAGGCGGCATTGGAATCCGAGTCAGAGTCGTCACTGGCCTGTGGATTACCTTTCCCGTCCTTTTCTGGAGATCCTCGAGGCGGTGCATCGGAGGAGTCGTCTTGGGCAGCTGGCCCGTCTTGATCGCCTTCTTGGGCTCCTTCATTCCCCCAACCGAACCGACTATTCTCCTGGTCGTTGCTGGCCCACTCAGGCAGCTGTACTAGTCCGAAATTTCGGCCTGGCAACGGGAAGAGAATCGCAACAATTAGGATACCTGCGACGGCCCCCAACACCCATGGAAACCACTTGGCAGTGACTTCGACAGGCATCTCGGCACCCTTCTGCCGAACGTAGCGCCGCGTGGCCAGAAGTGACGTTGCCCCGAGCAAACAAAACGAACAACCCAGGTAGCCGATCAAACACAAGAATGGCGTCCAGCCATCTGCGGTCATGAATAACTGACCAAACCCAAACAATGGGATCGCGAGCCAGGCAAAATAGACAACCCACAAACCGGGGTTGTGGAGTTTCTTGGATTTCTTCTTCTTTTGTTCACGCTTTATCTTAGGTGCGGAAACTAAAGCACTGTCGCTACGCGAAAAACCCATCGACTGAAGCAGCCCATGTCGACTTCCACGTTGTCGCTCTTCGACGACGGTGCAATCTAATGTAATCCGATCCGCAAGAAACCAAGCAATACCTAGTAGCAAAGCGTTGATTAACCACGCGATCGATTGTAGCGGTCCATCGATGCGCACATAGATGCACATACCTGCGTAGGACACGAGCGCCAATGGCACGCTAAATACACTGGCGTAACCTCGACCTTCCTCGGCCGCGATTCTAGCGATTAGTACAGCCGCCAAAGTGAACAGGCTAAGCAGGTACATCAGGCGCGTGTCAAAGTTTCCGGAATAGAAAGCAATTACCAAGAAGTACAACAAACAACAGATCATACAGATGATTAGCGCCGGAACGACCGCCACAACGACGTAGTCCACCGATGTCGGTTGATGTTTTTCGATTCGCTGCTTTTTCTTTCGCGTTACCATGGCTTAGTACTTTAGCACCATCGCTTTGCAAATCTCCGGG
>DNPC01000105.1 GCA_003501565.1 Planctomycetaceae bacterium
CCCATCAGGTCTATTGACTTTGATCGCCGTTTTCGGCTTGTTCCTGTTGGGTACGCTGCTCCCACACGGTGCTCTTCAAAGTGAGGTCGAACAACTCGATCCACTAGCTCCTTTGAAAATGTCGGCCGTTTCGATTTTTGTGTACGCGACTCCCATGTTGACCATGAGCCAGCTTGGGATGATGTTTGACCACGGTAACTCCCCAGGTGCATCGTTTACGCTTCTGCTGCTTGGTACCGGCGTCAATCTGGCAACACTCTGGTGGATTGCGAAGAATTTTGGCGTTAAATCTACGGCGGTTTGGTTTGCCGTTTTGTTTGTGTGTGTTATCGGGATAGCTTACGCCATCGACCGACCCTTGATTCCACCTGGAGTCGAACCTGCGGGGCATACACATGCATTCGACATCTACACCAACCCGCTGCATTCCGGACAGTCGGTGAGTATCGAAAAAATAGGTGGCATTCTGGAGAAAACGATCGGTCTGGCGGATTGGATCGGCGCGGCTGTGCTGGGGATTGTTTTGATTGGTGGAGTTGTCTCTCGGCTTGCATTCAATCAACAGAGTGAGACTTTGTTGAACCCAACCGATGCACCAGGCGACGTTGAATTTGCCGAGAAGGGTTTGCATTCAGAGGTTTCTTCGGCATCGGTTGGTCTAACGTGTTTGGCGGGGCTGGTCGCATTCAGCATTGTTGGCTGTTTTGCTTACTATCCCGCACCACGCGAAGTGTTCGAAGAAATGAAGTACGCGCGGACGGATGTCCTGACGGGCGTGTCTAGCAAAGACTATACCCGAGCACTCAGGTACGTACCGGTGTTAGAAGCTTGGACGCGGCGTTTAGAAGTCGGCTACGCAATCCGCAACTTCGAATTGCGTCCCTACCAACAAATGCAGACTTACCTGCTTCGGAAGAAGCTTGAGGAACTCGAGCATGCAATTGAACACGCTCTTGAGTTTAAGGTCGCTATGGAAGAGGGGGATTCGGAAGCGAAGCTACACTATGACGAAGAAATGGCCGAGATTGAAATACTAAAACAGGGCATCGTTAACTCTACGCCTCGCTTGCGAACTGCCTTTGGAGAGTAAGAGATTCAAGACTGATAGGCCTATGGCAGAACCTAGAGCTCTGCGCAGGCAATCGTGTTCCGGTTGGCACCGTAAACCTGCTCTAACGGTAACTGCTGCTCCTCTGCTGCTCCTCTGCTGCTCCCCTGCGGCCTGGTGCTATATCCCATATTTAGGGATGAGCTGATTCGATGTGGGTTGGAACCACCCGAAATGTGGGACAAAACGCGGTTTTGTCTCTGAATTAGGCTGCGGGTTTCTTCGCGCATTTTCTCAAAGGCTGCAATTAAAGCTGTCTCTTTTGGGCGCCGGTGACTTAAAATGGTATTTCCCCGTGTGTCTCTCCCCGCGGGGCTCAAAGGTAAATGAACGCACTGAGGTTCGCCTCCGAATGCAGGTAGTTTTTCCGCTTGTGATGAGCGGACTGCTTACGAATTGGACCTGCGTGCTCACTACAAACCGTTGGCGGGCGGATTAAAAACGAGGTCGACATGAACGCGATGCGCCGTGGGTTCACTCTTATCGAGTTGCTCGTTGTAGTGGCCATCATCGGTATTCTGGCAGGCTTGCTGTTGCCAGCGGTGCAGGCTGCGCGTGAAGCGTCGCGGTCCGTGCAGTGCAAGAATAATCTAAAACAGATCGGACTCGCGACCGAGTTGTTCCACGACACCTTTAATGCCTATCCACCGGCTCGTTATCAGCCGCGTCCCTGGGACTGGGATCGGCAATGCGGAGGCAAAGAAACGACTTGGTTGGTTCGCATCATGCCTTTTTTGGAGCAGAAAGCGGCCGAAAGTCGGTGGGACTACTCGCTCGAATACGCCAAGCATTCTGATGAAGTTCGGACATTCAATTTATCAGCGTATCTCTGCCCATCGCGTCGAACGCTAAGTGAGGCTGTTGGCAGCGGCCTAGTGGTTTCGCAAGAAACGACCTGGTGCTTGTTACCCTGCGGTTGCACGTATCCCTGCTCGCAAGATACGGCAAGTTCTGTTCCAGGTGCAGTGGGTGATTATGGAGGGAACTTAGGAGATATGTCGACCGGTTCTAGCGGATTACCGACCGACTTCTACTACGGTGGCAACGGTACGGGGCTCATTATTGCCAGTCGCGCGAAATGCCAGCCATCCAGCGGCGATCCTGTTGATTGGATTGATCGTATCCGGCATGTTGACGCTTCCGACGGATTAAGCAACACGCTACTTGCCGGGGAGATGCATGTACCGCTTGGTCAGCTCGGTCAATCACCCGGCGATGCATTCATTTACAACGGTGATCACGCATTTAATAGTGCACGCGTGGGAGGACCTGGAGTACCGATCGTTTCCAATCTAAAAGACGATGCAAATGGCCTGGTCAGCTGGGGTAGCTGGCACTCGGGTACTTGCGGATTTGTGATGGCCGACGGCAGTGTTCACTCACTGTCTACGTCAACGGATACGCTTACGCTAGGCAGGTTGTGCAAACGCGATGATGGTGAGATCGTTGAAATCCTCCAGTGATTCTGAGCCTTGCAGATTTCCGCTGGCTGGGATCGTACTAACGGCAGTCTTGCTGGCTTCGGTCGGGTGCAATTCCAATCCGCCAACATACCCGGTCCAAGGTACCGTTGAATTTGCGAACGGCCGTCCGGTTGTGGTTGGTGTCGTGGAGTGCTTTTCCGAAGAATACAAACTAAATGCACGGGGTGATATCGGACCTGACGGTTCGTTCAGCCTGACTACTTTCTCTCCCGATGATGGGGCGGTTGCAGGAGAGCACCGGTGTGTGGTAGTGCAAATGGTGATTGGCGAGAACATCAACGGTCACCGTCCGAGCACAATTGGCGTCGTTGCCCCTAAATACGCCGATTATTCGACTTCGGGACTGACAATGGTGGTTTCGCCAGACTCGCCCAATGAAGTCACTCTTGTCGTGCGTGGTATCGAAAAGCAACCCGCTCCTGGCGCTCCCCACAAACACTAAGTGTGTTTTCGTCCATTAGGGAACGTTCGTTGCGGAGCGTTCAGCGATCAATGGTTCTTTCGGATCGTGACCTGATCGAAAAGCTCGTTCTTGAGGTTGTAAGCTTGGACTTCGATGGTGGTCCCATTCACTCGAACCATTGCATAGTGATGGCCGCGGCGGACGGTGTTTTGGAAGTAGGGACGAAAAGGACCGGGAGTCTCCAGAGATCCGCCGCCTCCACCGGTGATCATATAGATCGTGCCTGAAGTATTGACAGCCTTTGAATTCCTAAGCGGCCAAGTCCGTTCGTAGGAATGGATGTGGCCGTTCCAGACAAGATCCACACCGTGTTTTTCATACAACGGAACGAGCTGCCGGAGCCGCGTATCGCCTCGTGTGCTTTGGTTAGTCTTCCAAAGGTTACCGTAGTCGTTTTCGTCAGATGAAAACGGCGGGTGATGATGGCAGACGATCTTCCAAGTTGCATTGGATGCGGACAGTTGTTCATCCAGCCACTTTGCCTGCTCGCTGTCAGCGTCCACATTCCGATTGGAATCGATCATAAAGAAGTGAGTATTGCCATAACTGAAGGTGTAATAATATTCGGGGTTCGGCAGTGATACGTAGTCGTAATAGTTCTTGGCGTCTTGCTCGTGATTGCCGAGCACCGGAAAAAATGGAACGCGACTAATCAGAGGGCTTAGACTTGGGAAAAAGTGTTCGGTCCAGTGGGAGTCGATACGACCAGTGTCAACTAGATCACCCGGGTGCAATAAAAAGTGCGGGCGTTGCTGCCAGGCGTGTTCGGCTAACTGCTTTGCAACTTCGGGGTTGGCTTGGGTGTCGCTAATAACGGCAAAGGCAAATGGGGCGTCATCCCGAACCGCCGTTTGGAATGTCGAGACGGGGCTTTCGAGCTTGGCACCTTCATCGCCCTCTATTGTGCTTTCCACGCGATAGAAATACTGCGTATCAGTAGACAGCCCGCCAAGTACAAATTCGTGGACTGCGTCACTGTCTTGGTACTCAGTCGATTGTTCGCACTTGGCGTTTGTCCCGTAATAGACGCGTGATTTTGCTGGACGATTCGTCTTCCACATCACGGTCATGGAAGTTTGTGTGCCAAACTGCAGGTAGGGCTGAATTTCAAGCTTGAATGGTTCGTACACCGGTGCAGCTGGTGCCTCAGCTAATTCTGCATGATGTTCGTACTCATGGCGAACCCATTTGGGGGTTGCAACCAAGTCGTAGACAGCGATCTCACGAATGCGGCCGCGATGCCCATAGAATTCATTGTCATCGCGATAGGCACCCAGCATCAGCGGGGCCCTGCTGGGATACAGAATTCGGCCCGATTGTTGGTCGGTTTCCGCGTCAAGCTTTCCGTTGACGTACAGTTGCGTCTTCTGGCCGTCATAGATGCCTACGACGTGGTACATCCGCCCAAGTTCGTACTTGGATTTACCAGTGACGTACGTCATTGCTTGCGCGCCTTCGCTGCGCAGCCCGAGCGTAAAGGAGTCTTGATCGTAGCCTAAAACCCAGCCAGACTCCTTGTCGCCATTGTCCTGCACGACGCTAAGGACCCCGCCCCATCGCTCCCGACGGTCAACGGAAACCCAAGCCGAAATAGTCAATTGATTTTCGGGCAGCTCAAGGTCGAGCGAACGAAAGTCCTCCGCGATCAAGAAACCACATCGGCCGCCCTCCAGAAAATACTCGTCTCCGGCTGCTCCTTGTAGGATGCGCCCTGCGCCTTGTAGTACGCCCGACGGACCCAGCCTGGCGCTGAGAACCGTCTTTGAGTCCTCGACTTTGATCGCAGGTCCATCCAATCGCCATCGCATCAACGGATCCGGACCATCGTGGGCCCCAGCGTGCTGCGTAGCGCTAATCCAAACACACAAGCTGTAAACAACACTGACGAAAAGTGCACGCATGGGAGTCCTCAGAAGTGAAACGCAGCAAATTGCAAGTGCAGACCTAAAAGGGCAAGCGAGCAGTGTAACGAATAAGTGTGCACGGTGGTGAAAGGTGTCATATGACACGATATCGAAACCCTACACTCGAGAGCTTAGGGAGTAGAAGGCTTCAAGTGTTTGGATTTCGTGAATCTGATATTTCGTGAATCTGATAAGTGGAATTTGGTTTCCCAACGGGATGACGCAGCCCTGAAGATAAATGAACGGCAGAAGCGTGGCACCGAAGGAACGTTCGTCCGCCTTAACACTGCCAGAAGGCCGCCTAAGTCTGCACGGCGTGAGGAAGCAGATCGCTAGCTCGGGTTTTTGTACCCTATGTTTCGAACTGTCGAAGGTGAGTGCTATAGGGTGCAAGAAAAGTCAGCTTAGACTCGCTACAATTTGCTAGATCCGATGGGTATTGGAAACTCGATCATCGAATACCAAGCGGTGCAGCTGAAGTTTGCGAGGAAATTGAAGCTGGTAGCGCTTTGAAGATGAGCAGCGAGCAAACCCACGGAGGGCGTGGTTGGAAA
>DNPC01000863.1 GCA_003501565.1 Planctomycetaceae bacterium
TGAGCGGCAAGGCGCTAGCCGCCGGTTTGGTTGTGGTCAGTTGGAACGTTGCGCGAACCCGCGGCTAGCGCCTTGCGGCTCACAATTTCACGCGAAAGGCTAAGGCCAGCCGACGCTGAAGTCCGAAGAGGCACTGAAGGTCCTGCACGAAAACATGGACGCCGTCCGAGGCCTGTTCCACGGCTTCGACTATGGCGTCACTTTCACCAAGAAGATGAACGGCTTGATCCGCGCGCTAACTACTCAATTTCTCAAGTCCGAACAACTGCTGGCGGCGATCCGCGTCAGTCGATCCTCTTGTTCGAGGCACCCAGCTCAAGTTGGAGAGGTCCGTGAGGGGAGGTGAATTGAAGGGTGACAGTTGCCATATCGGGCGAAAAAGCGATGCAGTGGCCATCGCCGGTGATGACAGTCGGCAGTCCAAGGGAAAGGGCCGGGTTGCTCAACCGTTCTTTTGCATTGCCTCCAATCATATTGGCAAGTTCGCCGATCAGGTCGATGACACCTTCGTCGACTTCCGCCGGCGTATCTCCGGTGAATGCTTCGGCAACAGCAAATGCTAGGCTGCGCGAAACGTTGATCACAGTGGTGGCTTTGATGGCGCCTGAGATTCCGACGATTCCACTGAGCTCGTAGCGTTCTTTTGCCGGGCCGTCGTGTCGATCTGCGGCGATGATCTCGATCCCGCACATTTTTGAAAATACGTTGAGTGCACTTTCTTGCAAACACTCGGCCAACCGCTCCACACCAAGATCGGTCTGAGCACTGTCGGTGCATACGGGCGTTTGAACCGAGTCATTCCGCTGCATGACCTGTGCGAGCAAGTCATCTGCTGAGATGGGTAGGGACACGAATAAGGTTTCCTTGCGCAAAGGTCGATAGGTTTGTTGGCAGCCGCCGCAGGATACAAAAGCCGGTGCGAGTGGGAGCACCGGCCTGAGAGAATCCAAATACCGTAGCGCTACGATGGTCTGTGCGCTTAGCGGCTGCTTCGGGAAGGAGCTTAAACCGCTACGTATTTGTCGAGCTTGTCACGCAATTCGTCTTGCTCGAATGGCTTGCAGAGATAATCGGTCACGCCTGCCTGGATCGCTTCAACGACCTTTTCTTTTTCACCCTCGGTCGTAACCATGATGACTGGCACAGTACTGCCAGAGCTTCGAATCGCTTTCAAGAGTTCGAGGCCTGTCATCTCTGGCATATTCCAGTCCGTGATGACCAGGTCAAACTCCTCGCTGGAAAAGACCTCCATGCCTTCACGACCGTCGCCCGCCTCAAGGACGTCAGTTACGCCACAGGCGCCCAAAGATCGCGCGATGATCTTGCGCATCACGCCTGAATCGTCAACTACAAGTACTTTCATGTCGCACCCCCAAAAGGTAGACCGTCGCAGATGGCAAGCCAGCTTCCTAGCTAGAGCGACGGTGGTTGAGTATGTCCGCAGGGGCAATTTGCGACTTGAAGTGCCAACCCACTGGGGGCTGGCCAAGTGTTGAAACGTGGGATAGTCCTAAGCAGATGGCAAGTTTGAGTTGAAAGAATTCAGCGATTTTGTAGCGAGCGAAAGCTCAAGAACCGGACCTCCCTGGCACGTACCCATTGGCAAGCACATCAAAACGCCAGTTGTCTGCCCTCGAGAGCCGAGGCGCTCGCGGGTGCCCGCAAGAGAATCGCAAACACAATTGGTCGCACCACCCAATATTCGGTCGGGACGCTCAAGCAGATTTTCGGCGTCGCTGTTCTAGTTCGTCATGCAGGGCGAGTTGAGCTAGTGCGATGTCGTGCACTCTTTCAGAATCGTTACTAAGTTCGCCTTCGCCGCTGGCGCTATTGAGTCGGTTCACGACGCCAAGGACATCAATCGGTGAAACAAAGCCGTCACCATCGGTATCCACAAAACCGCTTAGAACGTTGGCTCCAGCCGGCCCAGTGGGCAGTCGACGCGAGTTGCGGGCATTGAGCTCATTGACAACCAAAAGCACATCATTTGGCGCTAGTACCCCGTCTCCGTTAACGTCCAGCACGTTGCGCGAATTTTGCCAGGGACTATCGGTTTCGAAGTCGACGACGAACACTCGAATGGAAGCGATACCTGAAACAAGTCCTTGATCATCCGTCACACGATACCCGGCGGTATGAAAGCCGGAGAATCCGGCTGGCGCAGAGTAGCTAACCTGGTTGTTCGCCACCGCAAATGCGGAGGGGGCACTAGCCTCAAGTGCAACGGTCAAAGAGCTGTGTGGGCCGTCGGGGTCAGAATCATTTGCGAGTACGTTGATCATCGCACTGCGGGATGCATTGTTGGCGTGCGCTGAGTCGCTGACTGCTACGGGAGCAGCGGGCTTAGGCGGATCGATTGTAAGCGTGTAGTTCCCATTCACTTGACTCGCTACGCTGGTCACTTCGACGTAGTAAACGCTCCCACGAGTTAACTCAGCTGAGAGTGATTCGTTGTTCGTGTTGCTGGCGGCCGTAGCCAGTGCCGCGCCCGAGCTATCGAGTAGCCGCAGTGTTAGGTCACCGGTAGCGTGCAAAAACTGTAGGCCGACATCCACTGTTCCGGTGCCGCGAGACGTAAACTTGAACAGATCGCGATCTGAACCGCTATGAATCGATAGGCCACTAACAGTCT
>DNPC01000719.1 GCA_003501565.1 Planctomycetaceae bacterium
CAGCAGCTGGCGAGTCTGCGTGGTGCTGAACCTGCAGAACGAATAGCGGTCCAAGTGAGCATAGATAAACTCCGAGGACGCATGGCACTCGCTGGCGACGGGCCCGACACACTACTCGCAAAAATGACAAACCGTTTGGCCTCCGCCGAACAAAAAAGACTCCTTGCTGAGCACGACGAATTAGCCAGGTTGGCACAGACGAAAGCCCGGGTAAAGCTCCTAGTCTCGTACATCGAACGTTCGATAGCGATTGTTTCGACTCAGCGCAAGGCATTGGAGACGATGTTGGTGCAGCGGGCCGAAGATCAAGGACTTACACCCCAGCAGACAACCTCATCACTGCTTGCAAGCTTCAGCGATCGAGAGCTGCGGATGGTTTTGGATGCTGGTCAGCTGAAGCTAGTTCGGCAGTTATTGCGATCATCGCCAACTAAATTCTGAAGGAACGGTCATGAGAAATTGCAAGGTTCTGCGCTACCGGGGCTGGCCAATCGCATTGGCTATTGTCTGTTGCTTGTGTCGGCCAGGTCTCGGTCAGCCGGGGAATCCTTCGACGGGCGATATCGTGCCTCGCGACGTTCGCGAGATCTATGACGCAGGGCTCGAATACCTGGTCGCTACCCAAGCCAATGATGGCAATTGGGTTGATGGGCAAGCGGGTTGCGGAACCACGGGACTGGCATTACTAGCCCTTTTGGCGTCCGGAGAAGATCCGAACTTCGGCAAGTACTCCTCGCCGATCCGAAAGGCAATACAAGCGCTGATTCGCGCTCAAAGTCCTTCGAGCGGGTACTTGGGCGATAGTATGTACCACCACGGGTTCGCAACTTTGGCGCTCGCTGAAGCTTATGGGCTGGTAGATGACAGCGAGTTGTGGGGCGCGGGCGGTCCAGATCGCTCACGTGAACGGTCCATCGGTGAATCGCTCGAACTGGCAGTGCGTTGTGCGATCACAGCCCAGTCGAAAAATCCCAATCGTGCTTGGCGCTACTCGCCAGGAAGTCGCGATGCTGACACGAGTGTCAGTGGAGCAGTGCTGATGGGACTGTTGGCGGCGCGCAACGCGGGCGTAGAAGTCCCTGACAAAAATATTGACGACGCTATCAAGTACTTTACTTCGCTTACGGGAAAGAACGGCACTGTTGGCTACTCGGGTGGATCAGGTAGTTTAAGTCAGTCCATTGCTCGATCTTGCATCGCATGCTTGGTGTACTCAATTGCAGGTCGAAAAGATCTTGATGCCTATGACGCAACCAAGGGTTACGTGATTGCGAACATGGACGAGCGATCACACTACGTTGAGTATGCCCGCTACTACGAAGCTCAAGCCCTCTTCCAAGCTGACATTGAAGCATGGGAAAAATGGAATCGGGGCATCATCCGAACGCTAAAAGCAACGCAGCGTGATGACGGTAGCTTCACTGGCCAGTTCGGAAATAGCGTTGCCACTTCACTCAATCTGTTGTCCATCGCCTTGAATTATCGATTTTTACCGATCTATGAACGCTAAACGAATGACATTGCAGCGCGTTGCGTTTGAACGCCAACCACGTTTTCGTGCGTTGTTGGTGTTGGTTCTGCTTAGTGCGATGGGGGCTGGGCTGAGGGCGGGTGATCCGCCGCCAGACGATGCTAGTACAAACGCGACTACGTCGGTTCCAAAAATACTTCGGCTGCGCGATGGTAGTTTTGCGACAGGGCAACTGCGTACTTCCACGGTCGACGGTCGCTTCTCTTGGTTGGTCGATGGTATGGCCGAGCCATTTGAGTTTGATCTCAAAGCACTGCGTGGATTCGCACCGCTAAAGTTCAACAGCGTTTCCCCTAGTCCAAGTGCGTCTCACCAATTTGAGTTATCGGATGGCGGTTCTGTATTGGGTGACCTCAAGGCGATTGATGAGGAGTGGATTTCGATTGAATCGGATGTTCTCGGGGCGACCAGAATCAGAAGAGAGGCGGTGACAGCAATCGTCGATACTTCCTACGCTGGGCAAATCGTTTACCGTGGGCCAAGTGTCGATAATCGTTGGCAATCAATAAAGTCATCCAGCCGCTGGGAACACAAACATGGACGACTGGTCAACGCAAAAGCCGGTGGGACTGTAGTCGGCAATATTGATCTTCCTGCAAAAAGTCGTGTTCGGATCGTACTGAGTTGGGAGGTCGGGATGCCGGACTTTGTCCTGTCGCTCGGCACTGATCCTTCTCAGACGAATCAACGTGCGGACCGAGCAGCCGCTGGTGCCAGATTAGAAGTCTGGGATCGGGAGGTCGCGTTGGTGCGTGAGACACAGACCGATGAAGAGGCCGGAACGGATGGCTTGGCGGAAATCCAGATGCTTGTCCAACTAGAGTTGGGGCAAAAGCGAATGGAGATCGTGATGTACCTGGATCAAATGGAGGGTCGAGCCGTTGGCTGTGATCGCCACGGTCGGCTGCTAGCGGAGACCGTGCTGCCAGACCCCGGTGCGCCTATCCGAACTGGAATTCACATTTCCAACACCGGTCCCAGTCTGGCCCTCGACGAGATTGAGGTTCGGGAATGGGATGGGATTACAACGCACGGAAGTGCACAGTCTCTGATCGTCTCCCGTAGTGGCGTAATGGAAGGCAAGATCGAGGGCTATGATGCGGAGTCTGAGGTATTGCGTTTGTCGGGCGCCGAGACAGAAGAATTGCCACTGTCCCAACTGCGTCGGGGCTCTGTCACACCGGCAGTGATTGAGCAAGGATCTGCGGCAGAGGAAAGAGAAGAAGGACAACTGGAGTTCTTGTTGGTCGATCGCTCTCGCGTATTGGGGCATTTGATGCCGTCTGTTGATAGTGAGCATATTCGAGTCGATTGTCCGGTAACGGACGAAACTCTAGAAGTCGATATAGCAAGTGTGGTTGGCGTCATCGGAAGGGCTGTTGAAGGTCCGACCGAATACCCCGAAGGCCGGCATTGCACCTTGCAGTTGGCTGGAACAGAACTGGCGGGTTGCCTCGCAAAGGTTGAACCAACCGAGCGGAGCGACGTGCCGGCGTTTGCGTTTCATCCTGCTGCATCTAGCAATGCAAGCCGCCTCAACGGCGATGCTGCGGGTACGATCGTTTACCGTATGGCAGCCCCCGAACCCGCTCCCAGGCCTCTGCGAACAATCAACAGGTCCCGGATCTTTAGGCGGCCGACAACAGCCAGGAATACCGTAGTAACACCGAGGATTCATATAGAAATAGGAGATGAACCGCAGCTCGCATTTCGTACGGGAGATGTTGTATCAGGTTCGGTAAAGGGGATTGATGCGTCTGGCGTACACTTCAGTTCGCCGCAAACGACGACCAATTTCGCCGATCACTTGCAACTCAAGAGTGTGACTCTCCAATCGTATGAGCGAGGCGTCACGATTGGTGAAAAGAAGCTTAAACGCTTGGTGACCGTACCCAGGTTACAGCAAGACTTTCCTCCAACGCATTTGTTAATCTCGACGACCGGAGACTATTTGCGAGGGCGATTGCAGCGACTCGATGATGACCTAGCAGTTATGGAAGTAGGACGCGAGTCTGTTTCGATCCCACGGGCGGCCATTGCAAAAATCGTTTGGTTGTTCGAACGTGATTGGGACACAAACGACCAAGTTGAGGATGAAAATCGGACGAGCGGCCAAGGTGATGATAAGCAGTTTGTCGGTGCCACTGATCCAGCCGATAAGGATTTGCCGTTCTTGGTGCATACCCTTCGCAGCGGAGATCGTGGACTTACGTTCGAACCGTCTGCACTAACCCAGGATGGAAGACTAATCGGTCGTAGTAGTTTGCTGGGTGACTGCGAGGTACCGCTGGGGCTAGTGCATCGCATTCTGTTTGGCAAAGATGTTGGGGAACGGATTCGGCAGTACCATGACGATCCTTGGTCGCTTTCCTTGGCAACGCTTCCGAAAGTGTTCCAGCAATCCGATAGCGGGGACGTACCAGTCAACGCTCTAGACGGTAACCCTGCACCCACCTTCACATTGCAGACTCTCGATGGTGACGAATTTGATCTTGCTCAAACTCGCGGCAAAGTGATCGTGCTGGACTTTTGGGCAAGTTGGTGCGGACCCTGCATGCAATCTATGCCGCGTCTTGAATCAGCAGTTGAAGAGATTGGCTCTCCCGATGTGCGTTTGATCGCCATTAATCTTCAAGAGAGTTCCACTCGCGCGCGTGCGGCCATCGAACGTTTAGGAATTAATCCTCTGGTGCTGCGCGACCAAGATGGTAAGGTCGCATCGGCATACGGCGCGCGAGCAATTCCTCAAACCGTTGTGATCGATCGAGACGGCACTGTTGCAGGCGTGTTCGTTGGCGGCAGCAAGAAGACACTCGATTCAGCAGTCGAGTGTATCCGCAAGCAACTAGGTTCACCACTTTAGGAGTCGCTCTTTGTCTGGCGGAACTGTCGTTTTGCTTCCAACGGATCTTCCGGCCAGCTTGGGAATTGGCAAGCGGATATAGTGTTCGCAACTCGCCGGTAGCGGCGTCGTCGGCTACCTTCCGCGAAGACGTTCATGCACTATTTTCATTTCGACAGATAATTTGCCACATGACTTCTGCCTTTTCTGACGAAGCAAGTCGCCTGCAGGCTGTTTTCGACTGTGAGTCTCCAGTCGCATTTGTAACCGGAAGTACCGCTGATCGAGTCGGGCGTGTCGTGGCGGAGAATCTTCAACGACTTGGCTGCCGCGTTGTGCTTCACGGGCGGACAAACCCTAGCGGGCATCCAGTAGGGACTGAACAACTTGCTGGGCGCGAGGTCCCAAAGCTCGCAGGTAACATCCAAGAGGAGGCGAATGTCCTGGCGTGGCGCGACTGGATCCTTGAACAATTTGGAAGAATCGATATCGCGGTCAACTCGGCAGCCTGTTGGGATCCCAAACCGCTTGAGGCGACCACCGAAGAGGACTGGACTCACCAGCTAATGGTAAATGCAGTTGGGCCTGCGATCAGTTGCAAGGCATTTGGCCTAGCCATGGTCGAGCAGAAAAGTGGCGGGGTGATCTTGAATGTAGGAGACTGGGCAATTGACCGGCCATATCTCGACTTCGCGGCCTACATGGTCAGCAAAGGGAACATTCCTACCCTCACTTCCACAATGGCTGTCGAGCTTGCCACTCGTAACCCACGCGTCCGGGTAAATGCAGTTTTGCCAGGTCCCGTGATGATCGACAAAAGCGTAAGCGAGGAGCGGCAGGAACGTGTCCGAGAAGACTGTTTACTCAAACGCCATGGGACGGCTGAAGATGTCGCGCACGCGATCAGCTTTTTAGCCAGCAGTCCTTTTGTTACGGGAGTCTGCTTGAACGTGGATGGTGGGCGAAGCATTCACTCCGCCTCAGGTGCAAGTTCAAGCTGCGATTCGATCGCGCACCCTGGTGTTTGACGGACAGAATCTTCGTTTTTCGCGTTTGGAAAAGCCGGGGATTCCGCGCCAGGAAGATCGGCCGCCGTGCAAAGTACTCGTTAAGATTCTTCGGTTGGCTTAGGCGGCATCTTGGGCATGTCGGGGACTTTGCCGCTAAGCGATTTCAGGAAGAGCGTCAGTCGACGTACGTCCTCTTGATTGACTTCCTGGCCGACTTGGTACTCGATCATCAACGCAACCGTCTCTTCGAGCGTCTCGATGCTTCCGTCATGAAGGTAGGGTGCCGTGTTTTCAACGTTTCGTAGTGAAGGAACGCGGAAAACGAAACGATCGTTTTCGTTTTCGGTGACATTGAATCGCCCCAGGTCTTGCTTGTCCGCAGGTCGATGGTCACCGTAGTAATCCTTGGACGAACCAAGTTTCTGGAACAACTGTCCTCCGACTCCCTCACCGCTGTGGCATGAAACGCAATTCATCTTCTTGAAAACATAGTAGCCAGCGTACGCATCGGAGCTGAGTGCAGATTCATCTCCACGCAGCCAATTGTCAAAAGGATTGTCGACCGTTAGCAAGGCCCGTTGATAGGTCGCCAGCGCGGTGCGGACTCGTTCTTCATTGGGTTCACCACCGAGGAAGTTGATGAACATCTCGTTGTAACGTGGGTTGGCGGTCAAGTACTTCAGCACACGACGCCAGTCCGAGTTCATTTCTGTTGGGCTCGTAAGTGGGCCGTCGACTTGCTCTTCAAGCGTAGCGACTCTACCATCCCAAAACTGGGCGTGATTGATCGCGGCCGTCAGGATGCTGGGAGTGTTAAATAGGCCTGGTTGGCCACCAAATCCTTCTGGGAGAGTTCGGCCGTCGTCGCCGCCATTGTGGATGTC
>DNPC01000224.1 GCA_003501565.1 Planctomycetaceae bacterium
GTAGTGGACGAGGCAACGAGTCCCATGCATCAATTACGGATCCAAGCAGGAAGAGAATCGGGGCGGTACCAGCAAACTAGGGGAAATGTGATGGGAATGATTGGGGACAATCGTTCTACAATTGGAGCCGCCATCTTTTTGCCTAAAGGCGCGTTAGATTCACTCCACACGCTAGCGCCAGGCACTGGTGGTACGGGGTGAAAACACAGGCTGGAAACCTATGCCACTTGTGGTGCTACGGGACCGGCGTGACCACAGTTGCGGTAATGTGGCGACCGGATTCAAGTTGGACAGAGAGGTTGGTAATGCCAGACTGCTCCTCAAGCCAGCCGATGACAGCTCCCGCCTCACTGCGAAACTCGCGGGGCAGCCAGTTGATATAGAAGGTTCCATCGTCTGCGAGAGTATCAACGTCGGACACCTTCAACTTGGCTTCCATCAATGCCACCGCCTGCGGTAGTAGCTGCTTGGCGACCCCCGTGTCCTTAGTGACAACCTTGATCGTTACGCTGGGCGCTTCATCCGGCGCGCGATCCTTGTAGGGCAATTCGTCAGGTAAAACGTAAACGCTGGTCGTGAGCTTCAATGGCACAGGTGCACCGATATCATAAGTGAGCTCGACGAATTGTGCCGCCCAACCTTGGTCAGGTGTCATAAGCGGTGCTTCGTAGATGCCGTCGCCAACTTCCTTTAATGCGGTCGACTTATACTCGGGCCCGAGGGTTTCGAGCCGGAAATCACGGGTTTCCGGGTTTTGAGCGGTCCAAAGTACAACTTGCTTTGGCTGAGTTCGACTTTCGACTCGCAATTTGCCCTCCACAACGCTCCACGTATAGTCTGGTCGCTGAACGTTGTGAGCGATCGCAAAATAGAACGCCGTCAGCGTCTGGAGCGCGTCGCTTCCATCCATACTGTGGTCGGTATTGGCAACATACCGCAGGTGCTTTTCACCGGGCAAATCGTCAAAGTAAAACCGCGATGAATCCGGTAGGAAGAACTGATCGCCCGCCGCGTTCAACATCAATTTTGGCATATCCAGTCGATGCCGATATGCATGTGGGTCGACCAGGTTGTAGAGCTCTTTCAGCCGCGGATGATTCAGTCGCTGCATAATCCCGTGTTGGACATAATTGCCGACCGCCGGTGCCCAGTAGCCGTAGGCTGCGAAGTGGTGACGCATCGATATATCCACGTTCAGAACATCAATGACGATCGGCACGATGGCAACAACTCGGTCGTCCATCGCTCCGGTGAGCCAGGTTGTCCAGCCGCGTTTGGATGCGCCGGCAACGACGAAGCGTTTTACTTCGGTGTCGGTCTTCTGTTTCGCGAAAGCTTCAATCGTATCCATAGCTCGGACGGCACTTTTGACCATGGCGTTCCGAGCCAACCAGCGGGCCTCACCCGTTTTCAAGTATTGGTCCCAGGTGTAACCGATCAAGTCATCTTCTTTACGTCGTACTCCATCGCCATGGAAAACCAAAGCCTGGTTTGGCACCATTTTTAGTTCAGCGGTGATGGTGCCAGTCGCTTGGGCAATTTGCCGGGTCGATTCATCAGCGTCAGACGGAGGCTCACTATCGTTGCTTCCTCCCGTAATCATCAGCAAGGATGCGTCGGCTTTGATTTGTTTCGGAACCGCGATTCGCAGCCAGTGTTTCCACAGCGGTCGATCAACCTCTTTTTCCGTCAGCCACGTTTGGCTGGTCAGTTCGACGACGACGCTCGTCACGTCGCCATGGTCCTTTTCGCCTACGATCTTCCACTCGTAAGTATTATCGGGCTGGTTCACGTATTCATCGATAGCTGTTTGCTGCGCCCAAGCCAAAGTCGTGGAAAAGGCGACGACCAAGAACGTAACGTTGGAACAGCGACTCATATTGCACTCGGTTGTATAGGAGAAGGGCAGGGGAGTAACGGAGATGCCTCGCATCAGCAGGTCTGCAGTTTACCACCGATCAGGCATCGCTGAGCAGCCCATCGGTCGCAGCCTTAGCCAGAACTTCACTTTGGGGCACGAAAAAAAGGCGGCTCCCGGAAGCCGCCTTTTCGTCAATTGGTTAATGCTGGAACGCTATGCGTTTCGCAGTCGTCGTCGCGAAACGACCAGGCCGCCGACACCTAGCAAACAGAGTAGACCGCTGGGCTCGGGAACTGCGTTGAGTTGACCTGGGGTTGGTGCACCCGTTGAGAACGAAGTTGAGCCGTCGGGAAGTGCGGCGATGGACAGTCCGTCGACGTCACTGCCCATATCGATGACGCTTCCAAACAGAGTTGCCCCGGCGGGTAGGCCAGCGGTAATCGCGGGATCACCGTTGTACACGTAGCTCGAAAACTGATTTGCCGTGGGATCGTCGAGGGCGATGTTGTCGCCACCGTTACCCAGGAAGTTGGTGTTCTCATCCGAGCCAACAAAGCCTGCGGGGACGGTGCCGGTGTAGCTAGCGACAAGTGTTAGGAGCCCACCGCTGGCGATGGATGTACCCGCCGAGAAGGTGTGCCGCAACACATGTGATCCTCCTGAGCCGACATAGACTTGCCAGCTTGAGATATCGACCGGCGCGGCGCCAGCGTTGTAGAACTCGATGAATTCGTCGGCGTTTTCGAAACTCCCATCGCCATCGGTGTCGAAACCGCCACCACCGACGGTTGGATCCACCAGGATTTCGTTGATTCTGACATCCACCAAAGCGGCATTGGCTGTCGCCGCCAGGCACAAAACGGTTAGTAAGGCTGCAAATACTCTCATGCTGAATTCTCCACTGAAAACACGGGGGGCTATCAATTAGCCCATAGCTTATTCGGGCCCCCTAACCCGCATGTTCAGCTTTCATGAAAATCCGGTTAAGACAAGCAATCGGCTACCTCATTCACTCGTTGCAGAATGGAACGAGACGTCTTTCCGCGAAGATGTAACCCGGATGATGCATGTAGGCCGCCAACAAGGTCGAAACCACCCTGCCGGAACGCGGCAAGTGCGTTTCCATGCGACTTCAGATTGTGCCGCCAGAGCCTGCAGCGACGTTTCGACCGAAGTTACGGCAGTAAATGCACCTACTTGTTCCGACGTACCAGACGCATAATCCGGGTTTAATCGGAAGGTCCAATGCTTGCCGCAGCTGAATCCGCTTTAAGGATTCGGGACCAGCTACACAAATGTTAAGATAGTGAAAAAAGGCGGATTACAGGTAGCGAATAGACCGCTTTTGCGTATCATCAGGCCTGCAACCTGATTTATCACTTGATTTTGGAGAATTGTTGTGCGAATCGTGATCACGGCGTTGGCAATATTTGGATTGCTACGTGGGGCGAATGGTGCGGTTGTCACTAAAGATGCCGCTACGTCGGGCGCTATCCACGCAAATGGGGATACCGGCAACGGCACTGACAACGAGTTCTACGCTTCCGGAAACGACGACAACTTCGCGGAATATGGAATCGTTGGGTTTTCGTACACCGCGGCAGATTTCGGATTAGGTACGGTCACCGAAGCTGACATTACTGGGGTTTCGCTTGCCTTGACCGTTAATGACCGCACCTTCTCGGACGGGAACGCGATCGAGTTCTTCTTCTCGCCCGACACTTTCGCGAGCCTAGGCGACGGCGGAAGCTACTCAAATCTCACATACAATGCCGCCCTTTTTAACGGCCTTGACGCTAGTCAATTTCCGACAGCCCCGATCTCCCTCGGTGTTTACTCGATGACGGAAATGGCTGGACGCGCTGGAGGTGAAGTCGACAACTTCAACCTGAACTTCTCTGGCGCTTCGCTGACTGGTCTCGTCGCATCGATCAACGCTGGAACCGACTTTCAAATTATCGGTGCGGCAACCGACGCAAGTCACGACATAACATACTCTGGGATCGGCAGTACTTTTGATCCAGGAGACCCGGCTTTATCGATTAATGCTGTGCCCGAGCCGAGTACATTTTCGTTAATCGCTCTCGGACTAGGCGGTGCGTTTCTACGAAGACGTCGTGCTTAGAAGCCTTGAAGAAACTGGAAGTTCACCCAACCGACATTAGAGAGTTAGAATCCATGAAAAACCGATTTGTCTTGGCTGCGTTAGCAAGCTTCGTTCTCGCACCATCAGTCAACGCTGACTTGGTGATTAATTTCGACACCGACGGCAACTGGGCTGCCGGTTCGGGTAACCTGACCTCTTACCAGGACGACCACCAATACTCTGAATCTGGAATTGTGTTTTCCGCGATTAACGCTCTGCGCAACACAACCTCAACTCAAGACAGTTTCGCTGGTGCTTTGGGAACTTACTCATGGCGTCTGAGGAACGCGAGTGGTTCGGCGCTCCAAGCGAACTATGCTACAGTTGACTCTTCGAATTCTGTTCTTACAGGATTTTCGTTCGACGTTAGACGGTGGGACGGATCCCCCGAGCCGGTCTACGACGTTTTGCTCAGCACGAACAGTGGTGGCTCATTCACTTCTGTCGGGACAATTAACAACACGTTTCTGGGTGGTTCTTCAGACTGGTCCACTTTCACGCACACTCTGAGCAGTGCGACTGCCGTAACTGACGGGCAATTCAGAGTACAGATCGCTAACACGTCTGGCGAGAGAATTATGGTTGACAACTTTACAATAAGCGCCGTACCGGAGCCCGGTTGCGGAATGATCTTGGGAGTACTTGGAGCCATTAGCGTTATGAGGAGACGGCGGCTAGGATAGTTTTTCTCCCGAACTCAAGCACGAAAGCCCAGCCCAAAGCTGGGCTTTTTGCTTTTTTCTCTTCTTCTAAATGTGTTAATGTTAAAGATCTTCCCACTCTTTGCAGTCGCCTTGTTGATTGTCGGTGGCGTCGCCCGTGCTGATTTCGTTCTTCTTGGGTACGACACCACGAACCCGAATGGAGAAAACGGCGCGCCATCACCAGACTTACCTGCGGCGGATGTGGCGGGATTTATCACACCACTGCTACTTTCGCGCGGCGCTGGCGTAAATCCGAATCAAGGAATCGCGTTCAACTCAAACAATTGGTCACTCGCTAGCTCTGCCGATTTGAGCTCGGATAAGTACATTCAGTGGGGTTGGTCAGCGTCGACGCAGAATGTTGATCTGACCAATATGACCCTGCAGTACGATGTCTCCGACAAAGGCCCCGACCAGTTGGTGATCGCAATCAGTGTTGACGGTGGTTCATTCTCGACCATCTTCACCGACACTGCCGTAGATCCGAGTGATGAGACGCACACTATCGATCTCTCGGCCTTCACGAACGTTGAAACTGCCACCTTTAGGCTGTTCGGCTTCGACGCCGACGATCCCGGCGGCACACTCGACATTGAAGAGATTGTCGAAGATGGCGCTCGTGGGATCTTTGTCCGAGGTGATCTGTCTGCGGTACCGGAGCCGAGCTGCCTCGGGCTGCTTGGTTTTGCAGCACTAACGGGCTGCCTGAGAAGACGAAGAGACTAGCGTTTTCAAGAAGAGCAGCCTTAAACGGTTCATTCGTTTTACAGCAGCTTGCTGGCGAGGTCGGCGAGTTCTGAGCGTTCGCCTTTTTCGAGGGTAACGTGAGCGTAGAGAGGCTGGCCAACCATACGGTTAATGAGATAACTCAAACCGTTGCTTCGCGAATCCAGATAGGGCTGGTCGATCTGGTGAATGTCACCGGTAAAGATCAGCTTCGTGCCTTCGCCAGCCCGCGTAATAATCGTCTTTACTTCGTGCGGTGTAAGATTCTGCGCTTCATCAATAATAAAGAAAATCCGCTGAAGACTCCGGCCACGGATATACGCTAGCGGCGAAATCACCAGCTTTTCGTTTTCGCGAAGCTCTTGGATTCGCTGCGCCGCAGCTTCTTGATCGCCAAATTGGTGACGAATGACAGCTAAGTTATCAAACAACGGCTGCATATACGGATCGAGCTTTGCACCGATGTCGCCCGGCAAATAGCCCAGGTCGCGATTGCTAAGCGGCACTACCGGCCGCGCCAGCAGAATCTGGCGATAACGACTGCGACACTCCAGCGCCGACGCGAGCGCTAGCAGCGTCTTGCCGGTTCCAGCCGTACCCGCCAGCGTTACCAGTTTAATATCGTCATTCATCAACGCTTTCAGTGCAAATGACTGCTCGGCATTTCGAGGCTGAATGCCGTACGCCTTCATCCGTTCGACGCGGCAGTAGGTCGCATCGCTGGAACGATAAGTCGCTAATACGCTCTTGGAGCCATTACGCAGGATGAAGTTCTCGTTCGCCTGCGGTGCAGTTACGTGCTCAATCTCTTCACTACCGACTTCGCCACATCCGCTGTAAAAGCCCTCAATGAGTTCGCTTTCTAGCCCCTCAATCAATCGCTTGCCGGTATACAGCTGATTGACGTTGGCGACACGATCCGAAGCGTAGTCCTGCGACGGCAGGCCCAATGATTTGGCCTTCAATCGCAAATTGCTGTCCTTGCTTACCAGAATCACTTGCCGATCGGTTTCTACATTCTTCAGTCGCAACGCTGCGTTCAGGATGCGATGGTCGGGTGAGTCTTTCAAGAATGCATCCCGCAGTTGATCGTCCGGGCGACCCGCTAGCGAAACACGGATCCGGCCAAGGTTCTCACCCAGAGGAGAACCTTCGGCTGAGATTACATCCCCAGTCAAGTCATCCAGCCGCCTGAGAAACTCGCGAGCTTGAAAGTGGATATCTTCGTTGCCTCGTTTGAATCGATCGATCTCTTCCAAGACCGTAATGGGAATAACAACGTCATGCTCTTCAAAGCGAAAGATGCTACTTGCATCGTGAAGAATGACGTTGGTATCAAGGACAAACAGCTTGTCCGTGAACGCAGACGAATCGACGACCATGAATGCCTCCTGAATCAAGGTGGATCCGAGATGGCTGATGGTTGCGGCGTGGGCCTAGCAAACCACCAACGCTTGAAGTAAACGGTAGCGACGCGCAGATTCGCGGGTCAAGCTTAGGGTGCGTAGATCGTGTTAAGAATTCCCCGCAAGCTCGATCCGAGCTCTCAGTACCAGCGGCATTGCGGGATGCAGTACGGTCTTGCTCGACAGGGTTTCCTCGACAGGCTTCCTCGACATCGAAGTGTAAGGCAGGGGGTGCCGTGAATGTCGGCCTGCAGACCTGATTCATCTGTTCGTTCTTCGCACGCCATTGCAGCCAATATTCTGAGCCAGTGAGCCGGTTTGCGGCGGCCTGACCGACTCGCCATCGACTCGCAGTCTCGCTGCAGCTCACACACGCTCCCTCAATCACTTGAGCTCTGGTAGAATCAAGCGAAGTTCGTTCGTCAACATTGCACGAGAAATGGGTTACGAAGCTATGTCCAACGCGTCCATCAAGAGCTTGATCGACAGTGGTACAAACTTGTACTTAGACTCAATTGACCCGGACTTGGTCAAACAGAATATCGAGTGGGGTGCCGTTGGTGCGACCAGCAATCCGATCATCGTCGCGGGGCTGATCGAAAGCGGCCGATTCGACGAACAACTCCAGTCGTTGCTCTCTGGCGGAAAAGACGATGCCTCCATTGCGTGGGAACTGACCGATCAACTCGTCCAATCCGCCCAGGACGCCTTCCATCACATCTGGAATGAAACGAAAGGCAATGCAGGTTGGGTGAGCTTCGAACTGGACCCGCTGATCGAAGACCCCGATGCGAATCTCCCACATGCTGAGCGTGTTGAACGCTACGTCGAACTCGGACGAAAATGGTCGGCTGGCCATGACAATCGCATGATCAAGGTACCTG
>DNPC01000118.1 GCA_003501565.1 Planctomycetaceae bacterium
GAACTTCATGTCCTTGGACGCGATCCGATGCGTCCCAACAACGATATCTACACGCCCTGAAGCGATCCCCTTGAGTGTTTCTTTTTGTTCTTTATTGGTGGCAAAGCGGCTGAGTTTTTCGATGTCAAATGGGAACTCAACCATCCGCTCGCGGAAGGTCTTAAAATGCTGTTCAGCCAGCACGGTCGTCGGCACCAATACGGCCACTTGGTAGCCGCTGTCGATCGCTTTGAACGCCGCCCGCATGGCGACTTCCGTTTTCCCGAATCCAACATCACCGCAGATCAGGCGGTCCATCGGCCGACTCCGCAGCATGTCACCTTTTACGGCATCGATGGCTGACAACTGATCGGGCGTTTCCACATAGGAAAATGACGCATCGAACTGATTTTGCCACACGCTATCATCGGCAAACGCAATGCCAGGCTGGCTATTGCGGCGCGCTTGCAGCTCGAGCAACTCGACGGCCATGTCCTGGACCGCACGTTCGGCCGCCTTGCGTTGACGGGCCCAAGCGGCGCCCCCAATCTTGGCAAGCTTCGGCCGACTCTTCGTACCCCCGACATAGCGTTGGACTAGCTCAATCTTGGAGCTTGGCACGAAGATCTTTGTCCCACCATCGAACTCGAGCACGAGATGCTCAAAGCGTTGGCCGTTCTTTTCGAGTAGTTCCGTTCCGCGGTAGACGCCGATCCCATGCGACAAGTGCACCACCAAGTCGCCTTGACGCAGGTCCGAGAACGTGTCGATGGGCTTGCTTTTCGTCCGGCGTGTAATGCGTCGCACGTGGGTCCGCCGCAGGAGCTGGCCAGCGGTCAGAACAAACATTTGCTTCGGCATTTCGAAGCCAGTCTGTAGCTGGCTAACGACGATACTGACTCGCCCGGATTTGGCGGCCTGACTGGTGGCCAGAAGTTCAGTCAGCCGATCTTTTTCGCCTTCGTTAATCGCACTCAAGACCACCGGGCGCTTGCCACATTCGGCGTCGATGTCAGCGGCAAGACGCTCGAGGTCACCTCCGATGCGTTCGACACTTCGCAGCGGAAACTGCACGAGCTGCCCGGCGTACCCTTCGTCGGCCAGTTGTGCTGTAAAGACGCGATTAAAATCCCCGAGCGTCTTCAAGCAGGCAGCCGGGGCGTCGAAGCGCTCGGGGAACGGAACTCGCGCAAGAAATGCTTCTGCGGCAGCCAGAATAGCACGCAGCTCGTGCGTTACGACTACGGAATTCTCTGGCAGATAGTCGACTAGCGTACCGTCCTGGGTGACACTTCCGTCGGCAGCCAATAATTGAAGTTCTTGGCGACGTTCAATGCTACGCTGTGATGCGATATCAAACGTTCGCAGTGATTCAATCTCGTCATCGAACAACTCGATCCGCACCGGCAGGGATTCGTCCGGTGGATAGACATCCAAGATGCCGCCCCGGTGGGCATACTCGCCGGGCAGCTGGACTGCGCTGGTTGCGTGATAGCCGGACTTCTCCAACCAGGACTTGGTTTCCTTCAGTCGAATCCGACCGCCGACTTTCAGTACCTGTTTATCACCCTCGAGCGTCTGAGGCTTGGGGACTGCCAGCATCATCGCCGGTAGCGTTGTCGCGATCACCGGGCGATATCGGGAGCGATCATAGCCGTAGAGCTCGCTGAGAACACGCAAACGCTGTGCGGTCTCCTGTTGGGCGAGCGACTCGAGTTCGGTTTCCTCGGTGCCGGGCGGGAAGACCAAACACTCCTGCCCCAGCAGCTCAGCCACTTCCCCCGCCAGCGTTTCGGCCTCGGCCAGCTGGGAGGTGACCACCAGCAACGGGCCCGCCGCGATGGCATTGCCGCCATTACTGGTTGCTTTGCTGGTCGCTTTGGTGCCAGTATCTTTGTCGCCAGCTTGCTTGCTAACGGTAGCGTTGGTGTCAGGCTCGCCACCGTTTGGCTCGCTACTATTGGGAGATCTGGCTAAGGTTGCGACCAAAGGAGACAGAGCCCCAGGCCAAACGCCTTCGACGGTAACCTGCTGGTGCTCTTGCAGACTCTCACAGATAGCAGACAGCGCAGGCAGATCGGCCACTTGATCGATGAAATCGGCCAGTGCGAGCGTCTTTTTTTTCGAGTCGGACTGTTTGCGGACCGACAGGACCGCGCGTCGCTGCGTCATGAAATGCCTATTCGCCTACCTTGGTTGCAGACGGCTGAGAGCAGGATTATACCTGAAGCGTCCAGTTGCGCTGAGGAGTGGTCTGGACAGTATCCGTTTGGCAAACTGGCCCTGGGAAGCAAGTCAGGCAATGGAAAAGAATCCCTACGTGCTTGGCGACGCATCGCAATCAGGAGATGCAAAGCAGTCCAGCGGTTGGCAGTCAATCATCTGTCTGCTGCTGGGTTTTGTACACATCCTGCTTGGGATGTTCTTCGTATTCGTAACCGTGCTACACGGTACGAGAGTCATCGCCGGTCTAGTGCCTTCGGCAAGGTTCCCAAGTCCCTTCGATGTCGGAGTTTTCATTGTCGCTCTTGTGTGCACGATCATCGCCTTTTACACGGCGCTGTTGTGGGTGCGGAAAAAAGTTCGCACGGCACTGATCGGAACGTTGCTGACTCCTATCCTTTTCCTGGGCGTCCCTCGGCTGCTTCTATTCCTGCCGAATGCTTGGTGAGCTATTGGTAGCATCACCTGCCTGTGAGCAGGTTGGCAAGAGTTCTGGCGATGTGGAGTGTGGGGGCTTGGGTGTTTGAGGCAGGGATGGTTGGGAAGGTGGATGCGTCACAGATGCGGAGGTTGTCAAATCCATAGACGCGAAAGTCTGTGTCAACAACTCCCTCTGACTCGGGAGGCGCCATCGGGCAGGTGCTGGTTGGGTGGTAGATCGACTGTGCATAGGCGGAAATCGAGCGGCGTAGGCCGCGCAGGGAGCCTCCTCGCTTCCCGGGGACGACTTCCGTCCAGCCAAGCCTGTTGAGCTTCGGTGTGAATTGTTCACGCACCCATGCGACCGCCGTTTCCAGATCTTGCCAGTCGGACGCGTCGTTCAAATAAGCCGGATCAATCTTCAGGTCGTCGCTCTCGAGTGAGACG
>DNPC01000867.1 GCA_003501565.1 Planctomycetaceae bacterium
GATCCACGGGCACGAGTACATGGTTCAACGAGACTTTGCCAGTCTCTTGATCAACGCAGCCGCGGCACGACTCCGGAACAAAGAGAGTCGGAATCGAAGACTGAGCTACCTGTTTCGCAATCTGCTCGGCTTTCGACCGGTGTAACCAAGCCGAAAGGCCGTGGCGTCCCGCGGTGGAGAGCACGATCAGGTCCACGGGCTTGTGCTGACAGTAATTATCGATCGCATGCGGGACGCTACCTTCTGTGCAAACGACTTTACCCACGTCGATACCAAGATGTCGAATATCGCGCCGGCTAGCTTTATCAGGCACCAAGCCCCATCGGCCGAGCATCGCGCGAACGGACGGGAATTCGTCCAGGTCCTCATCGCCTTCTTTTCCGACATGGAGGAGATCCAGCCGGCACTGATTGCGTATCGCCAGCCGAAGCGCGTGAGCCAATGCTAGGTCTGAACCTGAGGAAAAGTCAGTCGGATGTAAAATGAATTCGGCCGTATCAGCAGCAGCGGGTTCAGACATCGGTTTCACTTTTCGAATCGCGGAAGAACGTTGAGATCTCAACCTTAGTTTGTAACTGCGTTCGCGGCAATTCACCATTCTTCGGAGTGGCAAGACGATGTTGAGGTTAGAGCGTAATCAACCGAGATCTGCTTTAAGGCTACAGTTTGTGGTTCTCATCGGTGATTTCCGATGGGGCTGTCTTATCAGCGGCATGATGAGTTCGCCCATTGTTGGTCATAGAGTTGCTCAGGAGTTAAGCCGGATTCAGGCTCAATTTGGTGGTTGGCTTCTGGTGAGCCAAAGTCGAGGGAAATGGAGAGGCGGTTACCCCGAATTTCTGTGCTTTCGCCTTCTCCGCTTGCTTGGATAAGAAATGCCTCGTCGCGGTCAGCAGAAAGCATCGGAAACGCCCGCGATCTGGAACGGCCGAGGCGATGTAGTTCTTAGCTAAGAGCTCGGCAAAAGACGCTTGAGTCAGCTCCTGAGCTTCGTTGACATCCCCGACGCGGCGCCTCCATGTCATGAGTTGTCGTTAGGAAGCCTAGTCCTCGATCTTCCGCATCTCAAATCGCCATCTCTTTTGCTTCTTTCCACCTGAGAATTCATCGTAGTAGCCAAACCAAACACCGTTTCGGTTGCTGGTGTCTGGGCGAACAACCACGATTCCAGAAAGTGGGTAGTTGTCGTCCTCGTCGAATCGGAAACCTTTCTCTGATGAAACGCTCTTAGTAAGGTCACCGATGCGTTCGCCCCCGGTGTCTTCTTCTTTGGCACTGTTGATTCGCTGCGAAAGAAGCCCCTTGAAATCAGATTTGACGACACCAGCGGACGGGTTGGCTTCAGACTTGCTTTTGTTTTCCGCTCGTACGGAGATCAGTAGTTGCTCCAACTCTGTGACGCTCAGTTGCTGGTCGTTGTTGTTGTCAAACTCTTCCATTAATTGCGCGGCGTTGCGGGCTCCTCCGACTGCTGTGGGATCCAGCATTTCGACGGGGCCAACGGCAAAGACGGATGTCTGCTTGATCCTCATTCTCCCGATCATCTTGGTTTTTTGCGAACGATCTCTCTCTTTGTTGTCCATCACCTTGAATTCCCAAATCAGCCCCTCCACATCCTTCACCTGGAGCCTTGAGTCCTCTCCACCGCTAGGCCTGAGTTGAGCCCTTCGCTTGAGCGGACCTTGGGCCAGACATGGCATGGCAAACAGTGTTGATGCGAGACATGCAACTAGGGAAATCTTGTTCATCGTCTTCGGCCTTAATGAATTGTGAGTTTTTGCGTTGAATCGAGTGTGACAAGGTCAGCAGTCGGCTTAGCGAGATACGACTGATGCATGCAATTGCGAAGATCTGTTTCGACAACTCGAGGTCTGATCAAACGTGCTCAGCAACTAAGCCAGTCGCAGCCGATCCTGATGAACTTCAGCTACCTGGCAACTGGCATGGTCAATGAAGGATCTGTTCTAAGAGTCATTGTCGGTTGCGCCGCAAACTGGGACATCAAACTCACAACTTCGGAGTCTTCTCGGCGCCGTTTGCAGATTGAACGGCCTCGCAACCCGGTGAAATGCGGAGACCTCGCCTTTCTTTGATTCCGAAAAGATATCTGTCCCGTTTGATACAAATCCGGACAACAACTTCCAGGAAACATTCACATGGTGGCTGTATGCCTCCATTTTCGAGTGGTCAGTCCCAATGGGCTCTTCGGAGGCTATCCCTAGCAGTTGAAAGGTCGATTTAGCCGCTTTTTCCATCGAGAACTGGTTTATGTGTCATGTTGATGAGTGCTATTAAATTCGTTGTTATTCCGCTTATCAGTCTTGGGATGGGACTTGTCGCATATTCGAAAATAAGCACTCGTGAAGTTGGCGGGATTCAATACAAAACAGCTCCAATCGAAGTTCGTACCTTGCGGCAAACGATCAGTGCAACGGGTACGTTGGAGCCAAAAGGAATCGTTGATGTCGGGGCGCAGGTCAATGGTCGAGTTATTGAGTTCGGGACAGATCCAATTTCGGGTGCTCCTATCGACTATTGCTCCCGTGTTACGAAAGGCATGTTGCTAGCGAAGATCGACCCCGCGGTCTACGAAGTAGAAGTGGAAATCGCTAGAGCTCAAGCCAAACGTGCTGAAGCGCTGGTTGTTCAGGCGGAAGCTCAATTGGCAGAAGCAGAAGCTCAGCTCCACCGTAACGTATCGGAGCTCGCACAGCAGAAAGCGAGACTGCGACGCTTCGAAAAGGACTGGCAGCGTGTCTCGAGACTAACGAAGGTCAAAGCGTCAAGCGAGGCAGAACGAGATGCTGCTCAGAGTGATTTGGAGAGTACTTCTGCCGGCGTGGCGGTCTCCGAGGCAGCGATTGCTCAAGCGAAGAGTCGAGTTGATCTGCAAAAGGCAGCGTTGCTGGCAGCGAAGGCTGAATGTGAAAATGCGACGGCAGTTCTGCAGCGTGCTGAGACCACTCTCTCCTACTGCTCGATTGTATCACCCATTGATGGCACAGTCATCGATCGTCGAGTAAACCAGGGACAGACGGTTGCTAGCAGTCTCTCGACACCGAGTCTGTTCCTAATCGCGTCGGACCTTCGCGACCTAGAGATTTGGGTCTCGGTCAACGAAGCGGACATCGGATTGATTAAGCCGGGGTTACCGGTGCAATTCACGGTGGATTCTTTGCCCACTGAGCAATTCTACGGATCGGTCAAGCAAGTTCGTTTGAACGCTTCGATGAGTCAGAACGTCGTGACCTATACCGTCGTTGTTTCCGTCGAGAATCCCGCCGAGGTGTTGATTCCATATTTGACCGCCAACGTTGAATTTATCATTGATGAGAGACCATCCGCACTTTGCGTACCCAATGCGGCTCTCCTGTTTTCGCCGTCAAACAAAACCGCGTCACAATCAACGACTGAAAGCCAGCAATCGGTTTGGGTCTTCGATCCAGAACCAGCTGATACGAGAGCGATCCGGGAAATTGTCGTTAACGTGGGGGCAAGAGATAGTCGCTATACCGAGATACGAAGCCCCAAACTACGCGAAGGCTTGCAAGTCATCACCGGGGAAACGGGACAAGAGCCGGAACGCGGGTTTTCCAATCCGTTCGTTCCAAAACTAGGGACGAAGGAGGAGAAGTAGTATGGATAACGCAATTGAACTGAGCGAAATCACAAAGGTCTATCTCCGCGGCGATATCAAGATACCGGTTTTGCACGGAATCTCGCTCAAAGTTTCGGCGGGTTCACTCGTAGCCATCATGGGCGAGTCAGGTTCTGGAAAGAGTACATTGCTGAACATCTTGGGTTGCCT
>DNPC01000228.1 GCA_003501565.1 Planctomycetaceae bacterium
CGACATCTAGAAGAAGCATCGCCGTAGGACCGTACTGCAATCGAAGCCTAGCGAGTGTTGCCGCGTCGGCTTTGTAGTCAAGATATAGTTCGACGGGATCATCCCCATCGTCGCCCGCCACTTCGACCAGAGTGATTCTGCCAGAGTCTTGAGAGAAATAGAGGCGGACTGTCGAATCGAGCCACAGGCACTCCAGCATCGGACATAACGTTGCAGCAGTGAGTGTCAGGTCGGAACTAGAGTAGACTGGGTAGTGTCCCATGTAGGTAGCACTTCCCATGCGATCTGGACCGACCGTGTAATACTCTGCTAGCGCTCTTAGAGCAACGAGCAAGCCTGACTCGGCACGGTTGCCGATTACGCTAGCGACTTCATCAGCATGATTGAGTGTTATCGTACGGACGCCGAGCGTGAGTTTCGATGACTCGGGGGTGGTCGTTAACTGGAACGGCGTTTCTTCACCGGCCAGCTTGCCGGCGAGTTTGAGCGTCTGTGATAGTGCACCAGATCGACTGGCTAGTTCTTGCGACCCCCGCCACAATTCGTCGATGCGTTTGCGGTTGAAGTAGTAGTTGGCGAAACCCGCTTTCGCCTCAAAGTGCTCGGCCGCCGGTGAGTCTGCGGACGTGTCGTTCGACTCGGACTGTTCCTGAGAAGACGGTTCGTCCGAATCCTCCGGAGGGGCGTCCGGAGTTTCGTTGTCAGGACCGGGGCTGGGGCCGCCGATCCCTGCGGAAACCAGTTCAATCAGTTGCCGCTGCGTATGAACGGCCGCCAGGCGTACAAGTATCGTTTGTAGATTCCCGTTGCGTCTTATCGTTAGTGGAACCCTCCACTGCGCTGGAAGCGTGCCCAAAACGTTCTTGAATTCGTTGGTTGTCCGGACACTGCGATCGGCCA
Organism: Planctomycetaceae bacterium; assembly: GCA_003501565.1. Classification (GTDB taxonomy): domain Bacteria; phylum Planctomycetota; class Planctomycetia; order Pirellulales; family Pirellulaceae; genus Aureliella. The sequence goes on from DNPC01000228.1 coordinate 901, forward strand.
GAGCGACGATTTCGTCTCCATACCGCAGTCCACGTCGGTAAGCATCACTGCCAGGCAGAATGTTGCTAACTAATACGCGTCCATTTTCGCTGGTGGCGGCAGTTGCTCCCAGCGTCGCATGGTCGACCAGCCGACCACTTTTTAACATCTCAATGAAGTACTTGAGCTGGTTTGCGCTGATCGAGTAACCTACGCCGACATTAACGCGGCCACGTTTTTCGAACGAGCATCGCCCGTTTACACCGATGACCTCACCGGCCAAATTGAATAGAGGGCCGCCCGAGTTGCCAGGATTGATCGCTGCATCGGTCTGTATGCAATCTGCGTACTCGAGAAGCGTTCCGGCTGGATATTGGTAGCGACCAATTCCGCTGACGATGCCCAGCGAAACTGAAGGTTGTAGGTTGGTAGCGAGGACAAATGGGTTTCCGGCTGCAAAGCACCACTGCCCTACCCTAACTTGGCTACTATCCGCCAGGGTAGCAGTCGGAAAGTCGTCACGTCCGAACAACTTGATTAACGAAACATCTCCGGTTGCATCTACACCGACGATCACGGCTTCGTAGACGCGGCCATCGTCCAGTCCGCAGCGCATCGTGTCACCGCAGGCACTCGAGACGTGATAATTTGTGAGCGCGTATCCGTCTTCCGAAATGAGGACGCCGCTTCCTCCACCACCGGGTTCTGCACCAAAGATCGCTACTGTCGCGGCGGACGCCTGCTTCATGATAGCAACACGCCGCGCCTGAGCCGCTTTGGCGAGAGCGTTAGCCTCGGTGACTGTTCCTTCAGGTTGCGTGGTGGGATTGCCGTCGGATGCGCAAGCGAGACCACAAATGGCTGCAGAAACTGCCAACGCTAATGTGGTCAATATTCTTGGGCGACTCGGTAGACACCGTGGTTGGCGCGAGCGGTGCTTGGTTCGGCGCTGAAGAGGACGCATTTACCCGGCCTATTTCTGGAGTAATGGAGTGGATAAAACGGCCGTCGCGCCCGTTGCGGTCGGGCCAGATATTGCGACTTCGATTTCCAATCGCTGGTCCGCTTCAATCGGTAGGTTGATCGGTGTCTGAGGGTCTCCAGGGGCGAATTGCTTTCGAAAGACCTCTTCGGAATCTAGTTTGATTGAAACCGTAATGCTCACTGCGCGACGGCTTTGTTCTAGTCCCAGATTCCCCGTTAGATTTGCGAAACCACTCGGCAAGCGAAAGACGGCAGTCCCCCCGCCGCGGAAAACTAAGCACTCCAGCGGTGCTTGGGTATCAATATCACGGCGAGTCTCCCATCGTGGCAAAAGATCACTGTCGATTTCTGTCGTCAGGCCAAGCGGGGCCGGAGCCTTGGTGAATGCGCCCGAAACATCTGCCAGAGGGAGGCTTCGTCCAATTCGAAAGTCCATTCCCTTCACAAGCTGCGATTCAATTTCAAACTCAACGCCTGACGGCAGCGATACGTTGAGCTTGTGCGTCGTTGGCTCGAACGTCGCAGTGCTAACCGATAGATCAGCACTAGCGAGTTGCAATTTGGCAATGGTGGCAGCCAATTCCTTGGGAGGCGAGTAGAGGCGGAACCCTGCGATTCGGGCAACCGGTATGTCGATCGCGGTACCGGAGAATTCGAACTTCAGGGAATCTGCACCGGCAGCGATGATGATACCTTCGATTCGTTCGAGCTTATCCGCGCCACGTCGCAGCACGACGATATCGCTCGTCAATGCGGTCCGAACGATCTCTTGCCACTGCTGGTCAGCTGCTTCGCTCAGTTCACCGATTTGGACGGCGGTGATTGCCGTGGTCGGGATTTGGGCGTCGAGCAATCCAGTCAATTTAAAGTCGGAGCCCTCGGAGCTAAGCGAATCACCGGAGAGCACATTGCCGTCGGTCAACAATACGCGGCACGAGGACGGTTTGGCAGAAGCAGGAGTGCTGGACTGCGAGAACGCGATGGTTTCAACATCGGATAAAGCAAGTTTTCTTATTCCATCGGAGGTTTGTAGTGTCAGATCCTCCGCAGTTAGTTGCTCGAGTACGCCGACCAGCGGTGCTTTCGCAGTTTGGGCAGTTACTGAAACCTCCGGTGACCTACCCATGGGACCAGCGGCGCCGAGGGGGCTGCTGGTCGGTTGTGAGGCTATGGGAATAGCCATTAAGACGGCAAGCCATAATGCCATTGCGTTCAAACTTCGAGTCCTCCTGATCGATTACGCAGTCTCACTGCCGCTAGCTTCACAACACGAAAGCTCGCTTCACAACACTGAGCTTGTTTCACACAACTGTTGTTAGTTCCACGACACTGCTAACTCCAACGACGGACCCGCCGTGGGGCGAGTGAGTAGTTTACCGGACCAGCAAAGTTTCGCTTGCTCTATGATACCTTGTGAAACCAGTCTAGCAGTCTGGCCCTTTTCCGGATTGGCGACAATTGGTCGTGGCAGGTCAATTATCAGCCCGGGTACGCAGCGTGGTTTGCAATTGGTTTTGCGGGTAGCGCAGCCCTCGCAAAGAGCGAACGAGGTGTGGTATGCCCTGCCAATTATGCCATTCTGGGCGAAAATGGGCCAATCGGTAGCTGCGTGAAGGCATGTTCGCGCAAGAAAAAAGCCCTTGGATAGGCTCCAAGGGCTTTGAGCGGAGAGGACAGGATTCGAACCTGCG
>DNPC01000500.1 GCA_003501565.1 Planctomycetaceae bacterium
AGTTTGACAACAACAGCAACACACTCGCGGGCAATATCGCCATTCCGTTCGAAACCGGCGACAACCAGGCTGAGATGCTAGCTGCAATCGAAGCGGCGATCGGTGCCTCAGGGTTGAACGTAACCACCTCGGTGATCGGCCAAGGGCGTATCTTCATCGGCGCCGAAGCCGGTGCGACCTTGGACACTGCGGAATCAACTTTGGCTCAACCGACCACGACTTGGTCGCTCGAGATTCCACCTGCTGGACCTCGAGGCGGTATCCTCGACTCGCACTTCTTCACAGTGTCTGACGGACGCAGCAGTGTCACTTTTGAATTTGACACCGACGGAACCGTTTCTCCCGGACGCACCGCCATTGACTTCAGTGCAGCTGTAACAGCGGAGGATGTAGCCAATTTGGTTCGCGACTCGATCGTCGCAAGTCCGCTCAATCTGCAGCCAACCGTCGTCAATGGTCGCTGGGTCCACCTCGGACTGAGTGAACGCGGATCGGCAGATCTCGGAAACAGCCTGATGGGTCTGGTGGGCATTGCTCGGACGCTGCAGGATGGAGAGATCTTTACAATCAGCAGCCAAGGTGTCACTGAGTCGTTCGAACTGACCCGCGATGCCGATGTGACACCGGGCAACATCCCTGTCACGTTCGGCGTCGACGATACCCAGGATGTCATTGCTGGCCGAATAGTAGCTGCAATTGAAGCAACTGCTTTGGATTTGCGTCCCAAGTCCGTAGGTGATGGCAACATCGCTATTGGCGGTGTTCCAGGTGACACGGTCAACGTAGGGCAAGCCCCAGGGTTGGTGCTTCGCGGAACACCTGGTGTGCGTTCGCGGACGCAGCTACGCGTGTTCGGTCCACTTGTCATGCAAGTTCCCGCCGTGGGTGCAGCTGGCATGACCGACGGATCTCAGTTCTCGTTGACCGGCAACGGCATTACCCAGATCTTCGAGTTCGACGGCGACAACAGCGGGCCGACTTCACCGGACCACATCGTTGTCAACTACACACCGCTTAGCACCGGTGAAGACATCGCATTGGCTGTCACGCAGGCAATCAATGGTGCTGGCCTCGGGATTGTGGCTCAGAACATCGGCGGTGCACAGGTCAGCTTGGGGCAGATCAACGAAACCCAGCTCAACCTTGGCAACAGCGGACTGACAAGCTTCCGCGGCGTAGTCACCGATGGAGAGCAGTTCACAATCTCCGACGGCAACCAGATCGTTACCTTTGAATTCGACAACGTCGATCTTGGCAATGGCTTCGCGGGTACGAACACACCTATCCGCTTCTCCAGCACGACGACGCCAGACGATTTGGTGTTGAGTATGGAAGCGGCGATCGAAGCCTCGGGGCTTGGTCTGACCGCCACGCCGCTGCCTAATGGTGTCTTGGAACTAAACGATACACCTCAGTTCATCACTGATACTACCAACGCTCCAACGTTGGTCAGGTCAGGTGTCCCAGGCGGTGCGACGGCCATTCCGTTCATCCAAGACGTCAGCTTCACCGGCGAGGACATGAAGCGAGCGATTATTGACGCTATCAATAGTTCGCCGAACTCGCTGTTGAGTGCCTCTGATCGTGGTGGTTCGACGTTCTTCGTCTCAGGTGCACTGACGATCAGTGACTCGATCGACAGCTTCTTCCTACGAGGCGTAGCGGACTTGGCGGGCAATTTGCTCAAGCCAAACCGCATCAACAACGAGACTCAGTTTACGATCTTGATGCCTGGAGTGGCGCTTGATTACGGTGATGCTCCAGATCCAGTTATCTCAACACCTGGCCGCTACCCGACTCAGCACGCCAACGACGGTGCACGCCATGTCATAAGCGATGTCGCTTTGCTAGGTGCCGGCATCACCGCTGACGCCGATGGTAAGCCATCGCCTGGGGCGACTGCCGACGATCTAGATGACGGCATGACACTGGCGCCGGGTCAAACGGCAACGTTCAACCCGCATGTTCAAACTCCGTTTGACTTGACGCTGTCGACCGCTGGTTTTGTAGATATGTGGATCGACTTCAACGCCGATGGCGATTGGAACGATCCAGGTGAGCAAGTGCTTACGTCGGCACGATTCACTGAGGATACGTTGACACAAACCTTCATGGCCAGCGTTCCACCAACGGCGCCTGTACCGGCTGGTCCTGTGACAACTTATGCTCGGATTCGTTCAAGCAGCACCGGTGGCCTACAGCCAACTGGCTTGGCTGTTGACGGTGAAGTCGAAGATTACGCCGTGACGATCGTTCCTGGCTTCCCGCCGACCGCAGTTGACGACAACTACGCGTTCAACGAAGACACGGTCCTCACTACTGCCGACGTCGATGGAACGATCACACCTGGATTCACAATCGACGACGGTGTGACCGCCAACGACACCGATCCAGATGGTCGTCCGCTGTTCGTGACGCTGATTGAAGGCCCGCAGCATGCTGTTGAAAACTCGTTCTCGCTGAATAGCGACGGAACGTTCAACTACAAGCCTGAGGCGAATTTCAACGGGATCGACACATTCGTTTACCGAGTCAACGACGGCATCTTGGGTTCCAACAACCTGGGAACGGTCACTCTAACCGTTCGCCAAGTCAATGATTCGCCGATCGCCACCGATGATGTGCTGACGATCAATGAAGACGAAGTGGTCGACGTACCGCATTCGGAACTGACTGCCAACGATGCGGCTGGCCCAGCGAACGAGTCGGATCAAACTCTGACTATCACCAACGTCCAGTCGATCTCGGCTGCTGGTGGTACCGTGGCCCTCATTGGAGGCCGAGTCGTCTATACGCCACCGAGCAACTACAGCGGACCTGATTCATTTGTCTACACCGTAACTGACAATGGAACAACCGCCGGAGTGGCTGCACCACTGAGTGCATCGGCGACGGTAAGCCTTACCGTCTTGGACAAGAACGATGCTCCGACAACTGGGGATGATACGCTCAGCACTGTTGAAGACACACCGGTTAGTGTCGATGCTAGCACTCTGATCGCGAATGACTCGGCGGGTCCCAACCTGCCCGGACAAGGTGGGGATGAGTCGGGCCAGACGCTGGTCTTCAGCG
>DNPC01000878.1 GCA_003501565.1 Planctomycetaceae bacterium
AAATGTCGACGATCACCGCTTCGCCAACCACTAGAGCTCCGCTGCCGCGAGCATGACAGTCGGCCGAGTCGGGGCGGGTGGCCACAATGGAACCGCCGGGGAGCGTGTAACCGCGGCTCGTCAGGTATGCGGCAATGCCCTCGCGGACTCGTTCACTGGTCAGGATGTCACCGGCGACCAACAATTGACCAGCCGCGTTGGCATCGGCATTGGCGATTAACTCCAGTGTCATCGCCATCGCGTCTTCGGTAATCCTTTGTGCCTCAGCCAGCCATTCAATTTCCTGCTCAGATTTCGTGCGTCGCTCCAGCACACCAAGCTCCTCGCAGTACTGGAGCTCTATGCCAGCCTGCTGAAGATGCCACGCAAAGACGAACGGCAGTGTTCGATCTGTTGTGACATGCTGTACTTCCTGGCGTCTTAGACACTCGACCACCGCTTGTGCTGTAGCCGTGATTCGGTCACCTGATAATCCGCCGGCGGGTTCATAGTCCGGTGGTGAAGCTACCGAGTCCACGGGGACGCTTTGCCTTGCTCGGTCGGCTTCAATATCCCTAACTATAAAATGCGTCGAAGAAGGCCCATCCAAATCGAATTTAATCCAGGCTGCGGGGTCTCCTGCTTCGAACCGCACTCGGTGGAAGAGGGCGCGATTTTCGGCAGGGATTCCGGCGATCAGAGTTGCCTTACGTGTGCTCATGCTATTCCCATTCAATGGTGGCAGGGGGTTTGCTGCTGATATCGTAGCAAACACGATTGACGCCTCGGACTTCATTGATGATACGATTGCTGATACGTGACAGTAAATCGTACGGTAGATGACTCCAGTCCGCCGTCATGAAGTCATCGGTGTTCACACTTCGAACGGCAACGGCGTTTTCGTAGGTTCGTGCATCGCCCATCACACCAACTGACTGGATCGGCAAAAGCACGACAAAGGCCTGGGATGTCTGACGGTAGAGTCCGGCGGCCTTTATTTCGCTCACTACGATGTGGTCAGCTTCGCGGAGGACCGCCAATTTCTCCTTAGTGACCTCGCCAAGGCATCGGACGGCTAAGCCAGGTCCAGGGAATGGATGTCGCCAGACTAATTGTTCAGGCAAGCCTAATTCCAGGCCAAGCTTGCGTACTTCGTCCTTAAACAAATCCCGCAACGGTTCGACAAGTTCAAAGCCGAGTTGTTCTGGGAGACCACCGACGTTGTGATGAAGCTTGATTGTGGCGGCGGGACCGTCTGGCGCTGCTCCGCTTTCGATAACATCAGGATACAGCGTCCCCTGAGCGAGAAACTCCGCTCCATCAATTTTCTTGGCTTCTTCCTTGAAGCAGTCAATAAACAGTCCGCCGATTGTCTTTCGTTTTTGCTGAGGCTCAGTGATTCCGGCAAGTGCATCCAGGAATTGCTCCTCGGCTTCGACGATGTGTAAATCAGCCTTGAAGTGGTTTGTGAACTCAGCGAGTACGGCAGCTTGTTCGTCTTTGCGAAGCAACCCATTGTCAACCAAGATGCAGCTCAACTGCGAGCCAATTGCCTTGTAGAGTAGGGCTGCGGTAACGGCACTATCGACGCCACCGCTCAATCCGCAGATTACGCGCCTGTCACCGATTTCGGTGCGTAGCCGTTCAATTGTGGCCCTGGCGAAATCTGACATGTGCCATGTGCCATCACAGCCGCAAACCGCATACAAGAAATTATGCAGTATTGTGGCGCCTTGTGGCGTATGCGTAACCTCGGGATGAAATTGCAATCCGAAGACAGGTAGACTCTTGTGCTGGACCGCCGCATAGGGGCAAGTTCCAGTTGCAGCTAAGGAAACGAAATCATCGGAGACGCGGTCGACTTGGTCGCCGTGGCTCATCCAAACATCTGTCTCAGCGGGTAGGCCGGCCAGTAAACCTTGCGGTTTGGCGATTTGCAACACGCTACGTCCGTATTCACCGGCTGCACAATGGCCCACTTCGCTCCCGAGGCTCTTGCAAGCCAGCTGCATTCCGTAGCAGATGCCTAGAACCGGAATCCCCAATTTGAATAACTCGGGATCGCACTGAGGTGCCCCGTCGGCATAGACACTGGAAGGACCACCCGAGAGGATGATTCCCTTCGGCTTCTTGCCTGCTAGCGTGGCCGCATCAAGATCATGCCGGACGATTTCGCAGTAAACATTTTGTTCACGAACGCGGCGAGCAATTAGTTGGGCATACTGCGACCCAAAGTCGAGGACCAGAATTTTTTCGTCGGCGAGTTCTAAACCTGGCGAGTTTTCTCGTGAAGCTGGAGCCACTAGCATTCCTTCCGCTGGAATCGTTTCGAAACCAAACCGCGAAGTATACCAATGCCTGGCGAATCGACCAGCCAAGCAGGCTGCCGACCACGGCTTGCGACAGCCTGGCAATGTGCATAGCGGCGACCACGATTCAAAGCGTCTTACAACCCTCACAATGCGTACACTCACATTCGATTGTAGTCTTCTTCGCAGTCGGCAGAGATTCGCACGCATCCCCCACACGCTGTAGTTCGATACCAACCTTGCTGAACGGAACAGCGCCAACACTTAGGCCTCTCCCGCCCTGACTGCGAGCTGTGCAGAATCGAAAAGGAGTGTTGGGAAACCTACATGGATGTGACGCCCCACAAATCTTCAACTCCCAGTGTGAGCTAGAGTTGAGATGGCTCAAATTTTTGTGTGTACATCCAACAAGGAATCCGCGGTGGCAGGCAAGCTTCCATCCCATTTGAAGATCCACGTCGAAGAGCAAGCTGCTGCGGAGCCCCATTCGCCAGCTGTATTTGATGCCGCAGAGATTCACGCGGCCTTTACCGAAGCGACTGGCTGGATTCCTCAAACGATTCGGTCAACGCCGCACATGGGCAAGTCGGACCGCCTGGACAACGAAGGTGCAGATGGTATCGCGGCCGGCAGAAAAGCCCCCCTGCGGAGCCGAGTCCGCTTGATTTCGTTTGATCCGATTGACGGCGTACTGGACTACGACGCCGAATCACTGATGTCAGCCAGTAACGTTGTGAGCGAAGAGGCGGCCTGGCGACTCTATGAGCAAATCGATGCACTGAGCGAGCAGCTTGTTTCACTTGAGACCGCACTGCAAACGAAAGAAGCGGAATTAGCGACATCGGTTGCCGTGAGTATCCGCCCCGATGAAGCAGAAGTGCTCTCGACGCGACTTGAGGAGACGCTCCAGCGATCGACGGAGCAAACTGGTAGCGATGCCGCGGCGTTGTACCTACTCAACGATTCAACCAGTCAGCTTGAAATGCGAAGCTGCTTTGGCATGCCCGCTAGCCGACTAGCACAGCCAGCTCGCGAATTGCGGGGTTCGATGGCCGACTTGGAAGCCCTTATGGGCAATGCTGTTCTCCTTGAAAATACATCGATGGCGGCTGAATGGAATTGTCCAGAACAGTATGCTGCAGCAATCTGCTTGCCCATCGGGTCTCCGACGATGCCCCACGGAACGCTGTGGTTATTCAGCGACCATGTACGTGACTTTAGTTCAACGGATATCGAAATCGCCAAAGCGGCAACCGAGAAAATTCTGGCGGACATCGAGCGCAGCGTTCTCAGCGAGGAGGTGCTACGGGGACGCGAAATGGATCGCGGTGTAGAAGAAGCCGGCCTGACACAGTCGACGCGATTGCCTGACTCGCAACCGCTGCACGCCGATTACGACCTTTCTGGCTGGACGTTCCAAGGTCAAGCGGTCGGCGGCAACTTCCATACCTGGACGCTGAATCGCCAGCAAAAGATCTGTGCTGCCATCGGCGAAGCGAGACCCAATGGCATGGGGGGCGCTCTCGTCGCTGCAAGTTTACAAACGATCATCGAGACCTGCTGGAACGCAAAGCATCGCAGTGATCAAATCCTGCGACGTGCTAATGATCAACTCTGGAACGTTCATGACTCAGACTGGAGGAGCTCACTAGCCTATATGCTGATCGATCCGGACTCCGGACAGCTAGATCTGTCGATGGCTGGCTGTATCCAAGGGTTCCTGTTCGGACAGAATGGCTATCGGATGCTGACCGGTACTGGCACTGAGCTTGCCGCTCAACCCGACACCCTGTTTCAGCGGCAGGAATTGACGATGGAGGCTGGCGAACTGCTCGTGTTCGCTAGTTCGGCAGTCATCGGCCCGGCCGATGGCTGTGGGATTACCCAGGACGAATTGCTTCGCGAAATCAACGAGCTCTATGATGAACCAGTGAGTGAAATCGCGGACCATCTGGCTCGGAAACTCCCGCTCAGCACGCCTACGCATCCTGTCAGCTCCGATCGAAGCCTGTTGATCCTTCGCCGGCGATTCTAGATCCAGCCAAAGCAATCAAGAGCGTTTAGCGGAACACATTTCCTGTGGATCGCTAGGGTCGGCCAGGCGGAGACTGGCGGCGTGTGAGTATCCGGTTAACGCCGGTAACTCGAATCAAAGTGCGGATCGGAGCCCAGCGTCGACGAATATGACCACCAGGA
>DNPC01000555.1 GCA_003501565.1 Planctomycetaceae bacterium
TGATGGTCCTGCGAGCCGGTGGCGTTGCAGACAGCGGTTGCGCAAGACAAGTAATACCCTCCATTGGGCGTAAGTAAATGACGCAAGTCGACCACCTTGGTTGTTCGATCGCTAGTGAGTTGTTGGCATCGATTGCGCGAAGCGAATCAGCGGCCGAGTTTCGCGACTGCGCACTGAAAGCTCTGGCTGCCTGGCTTGACGACGCCAGGATTGCCTGGGTTCACCAAGTTGGAGATCACTGGGAGGTATCTGGATCGGCATTGTCGTTGAGTCAATTGCCGATGGAGGTCGCTGCAACCGCGGCCGACCAAGCAAGTGTATTAGTCGCGGAAGGCTGGATGGCGGTTCCGATCGCAACTCGGTCGCTACCTGCTGAGGTCTTGTTGATCAGTCCGGCTGCGGCGATCGATGTCCAAGCGGCCGAAGCGCTGGCTGGTATGTTGCGTAGCGGTTTGGAGATATGCCTGGCCCATGCGGGTTTGGCAACGCGGACCGTTCAGCTCCAAACTCTGATGCAGCTGGCTGTCGAATGGCATGATAGCCAAGACCTGACCGAGCTGCTCAACAACATGGCGCAGGCGGCCGCTCGTGTGATCGGTGGTGATCGGGCCAGCATTTTTCTCTGGGACAAACCACGTAGTCAACTAGTTGGCCATCCGGCCATGGGCGTCAAGGAAGTACCGCTGCGGATTCCGGACGATGCAGGGATTGCGGGGCAAGTGCTTAAGACCGGCGTTTCGCATCGCTGGGATGCGTCTGGGGACCCCGACGCGATCAATGCGAAAGTCGGTGAGGAACTAGGGTACATCACACGCAGCCTGGTCGCAGTTCCGCTCGTGGGACGAAAAAAACGGCCGATCGGTGTGTTCGAAGTCCTCAACCATCGCTCGGGACGTTTCGCGGCAGATGACGAAGCTTTTCTGGTCGAGCTAGCTCAGCACGCTGCCGCAGCGGTGGAGAATACTCAACACATCGAAGCGCTAGTGCAAACGCGCGATCGCTTGGTGAAGAGTGCATCAGACACTGCCCAGTTGGTCGGCGATTGCCCTCAGGTCGAAGCATTGCGAGACACTGTAACACGCGTAGCGCCGACAGAACTAGCCGTGCTAATCCTTGGCGAAAATGGAACGGGCAAAGAGGTTGTCGCCAAGAGTCTGCATTTGCAAAGTGATCGACGTGATCAGTCGTTTGTAGCTGTAAACTGCGCTGCGATCGCTGAGACCTTGCTGGAAAGTGAGTTGTTTGGCCATGAAAAAGGAGCGTTTACTGATGCCATCAGTGATCGCGCAGGCAAGTTCGAACTCGCCTCAGGTGGCACGCTGCTGCTCGATGAGATTGGCGAAATGAGCTTGGGAGGTCAAGCGAAACTGCTGCGCGTGCTGGAAGACAAGGTTGTCGTGCGTGTCGGTGGTTCGAAACCGATACAGACCGATGTTCGTGTGGTAGCCGCTACAAACCAGGATTTAGTGAAACTGGTCCGTGAGAAACGCTTTCGGGAAGATCTCTACTTCCGGCTCAACGTCGTTACTCTACAACTTCCGCCTCTAAGAGAACGTGGCGACGATGTGATTCTGTTGGCCGAGCACTTTTTGGAGCAGTTTGGGCATCAGATCGGACGTCCCCCACCAAGTTTGAGCGACGCTGCTCGCCGAAGACTGATGCAACACTCTTGGCCGGGCAATGTCCGCGAGCTTCGCAATTTGATGGAGCGGGTGGCCTATTTGACCAGCGGCGTGATCGTTGAGGAAACGGATTTGGCGTTTGTCTTGTCGCCAGCCTCCAGTGGTGATGTGGCTAGTGTCCCGTCCAATATGTCTTTGGCCGACGCAACTGCCGTGTTCCAACGTCAATACATCACGCGCCACGTTGAAGCTTCCGAAGGCAACCTAGCACAGGCAGCCAAGCAACTTGGCATGCACCGCTCGAACCTTTATCGCAAAATGACACAGCTTGGCATGAACGAGGATCGTGCTTAGCTCGAGCTCCTTTCTCTGTTCCCAGGCGTGAGCTCCCCGTGGCACCACTTTGACCCGCATATTCCCCATGCAGAATCTACACATCGTTGATACACACGCTCACCTTACGGATAAGAACTTCGTTGGGCGGCTACCTGAGTTCCTCGAAACGGCGCGAAACGCCGACGTGCGGAGCGTACTTTGCGTTGGCACCAATATCGATGATTCGCATCAGGGCATCGCATTGGCCGAAGAGCATCCGGAGGTTCGAGCCGCGGTGGGCATTCACCCCAATGTATGCTGCCAAGCTGGTGAGGGAGACTGGGAACAGATCATCAAGCTGTCGAGTCATCCACGCGTAGCAGCGATCGGAGAGACCGGACTGGACAAGTACTGGGATGATTGTCCTTGGGAAGTGCAGGTTGATTACTTTCGCAGGCATCTGCAACTGAGTCACGAAACGCAGAAACCGATTGTTATTCACACACGTGACTGCGCGGAGGAGACGCTTGAGATTCTGCGTGACTCTGCCGCACAAACGGGCCAGACTAGCGGACAAATATCGGGCGTGATGCACTCATTTACAGGACCACAATCGGTCGCGGACGGATGTTTGGATCTTGGGCTGTACATTAGTTTCGCAGGCATGGTGACTTTCAAGAACGCCAGTGAAATCGCGGACATCGCTAAACGGATCCCCGAGGACCGTATTCTGGTCGAAACGGACAGCCCGTATTTGACTCCGGCGCCGCAGCGTGGCAAGCGCCCCAATCACCCAGCGATGACACGGCACACGTTGGAATTCATCGCTGGTCTGCGCGAGGTATCGGTCGAGCAAATGGCTGCGTCGACGACTCAAAATGCCTTTCGGCTGTTCGGTGCCTGGTAACCCGTTTCAAATCGATAACGCCATTTCCCGTTCGACGGAGAGATTCGGCTGTTTTCTGATTGGCCGGTTTCAAGACGGGAGCCATCGCAGCAGCGTTTCGTGCACTTCGTCGTATTCCATTTGTTCGTGGGCAAGTAGTTCGTCACTGAGTGAAGCAATGGCTTGCCAGAGGTTGTCATCGCTGAGCTGTTCGTAGAGGTAGCGAGTTATGGCCTCTAGCTTGCGGAGCCTCAGCTTTTGATCCTTCCAAATTGACGCGGCCAAATTCCAAGCGGTCTGCCAATCACCACTCCACTCGGGCATGGTGGCGGGATGGAATGGATCGCCAGAGTAGATCATCTCGGCGACCGGACCCGCCAGGGAGACTTCGATTCCTGACCGAGCGACGTCGCTATCGGACATGGATGGGGGCCACTCTACTTCGACAACACCGTCTTGCCGTGGGCCCTCTTCCCATACGGGATCGATTGAAATCGACGCGATTCTTCCGCCGCGGATTACAGCCCATGCCGCATGCCCGGCTTCATGATACGCACATATTTCACTCACAGTTTCCTCGACAGCATTCGGTGTGATGCGTGACTAGCCCCTTGCACCCGCCAGCGTACAGCAACAGGTGCGGATCCGCTATATTGGCGTGCACGTTGCTGTTCGATGGTGGACTGCAATTCGACAGTTGACCACCAGCCGTGGGCCTAACAGAGATCGGATGCGAAATGAAAATCGATAGAACTCGTCGGCAGTTCGCTTTGCAATTGTCTTCCGTTTTTGCGGCGCCATACGTTGTATCGAACCGTGTGTTTGGAAAATCTGCGCCGAGCAACAAGACTACGGTGGCCTTTATTGGGGTCGGCAACAACGGGTACAACTGGGCGAAACGATTCATGGCAGACGAGCGCTGTCAAATTGTGGCCGTGTGTGACGTCAATCGTGAAGGACCCGGATACTGGAATAACTCAGTTCGCGGTGCTTTGCCGGCTCAACGGTTGGTCAATGAACACTACGGCGGTAAGGTGTGTGATGTCCACTCGGACTATCGTGAGGTACTACAGCGAGACGACATTGACGCAATCTATATTGGCACTCCAGATCATTGGCATGCGATTATTGCCGTCACGGCGGCCAATGCGAAAAAGGATATTTATGGCCAGAAACCACTTTCGTTGACCGTATCCGAAGGACGTTGGATGACGAAGGCGGTCGAGAAGAACGGTGTCGTCTGGCAAACAGGAAGCCAGCAGCGTAGCGATCAGAATTTTCGGCGAGCGTGTGAACTGGTTCGCAACGGACGAATTGGAAAGTTGCAACGTGTTGTCTGTGGTCTACCCGGCGGAACGCCAGACTTTGGAAAAACTGCTGAGCGAACTGATCCAGAGCCCGTACCCGAAGGATTTGACTATGACATGTGGCTTGGCCCCGCGCCATGGGCTGAGTACTGCCCAGCGCGAGTGGGCGTCAATTTCCGTTGGGTGCTGGACTATAGCGGCGGCCAAATCACCGATTGGGGCGGCCATCATCCTGACATTGCACAATGGGGGATGGATACTGAGCGAACCGGACCGTCGAAGATTCGAGATGCTCAAGGTGAATTTGCCGAAGGTCCTATCTACAACACTGCCACCAAGTACCGATTTGTGTGCGACTACGATAACGGCGTAGAGCTAGTCGTCGGAAGTAGTGAGAAAAGCGGAGTCACGTTTGAGGGTGACGAAGGCTGGGTATGGGCCAATCGTGGCCGACATGATGCGTCCAGCAAACAAATACTGGATTCGAAAATCGGCTCGGAAGAGACGCATTTGTACAAGAGCGACAACCATGTTGCAGATTTCTTGGATTGCGTTCGTACACGAAAACAACCTGTCGCACCTATCGAAGTAGCGCATCGCAGCATTTCAATTGCCCACTTAGGAAACATCGCATTACGCTTGGGCAGGGATCTCAACTGGGATCCAGCTCAGGAAATGATAGTTGGCGACGAATCGGCCAGCGCGATGCTTGAGCGCCCCTATCGTCAACCGTGGGACAAGGTGTGGAAAGAGCTCATAGGCAACATATAAGGTTGAGCTTAGACGTTGGGCGACTTGGCTTACATTTGCGAACACTGAATTCGATTGACTACTATGCTGCGTTTGACAATTTTATTGCTGGCAAGTTTTGGGCCTACTCTCGCAGTATCTGCGGCTGAAAAGCCTAATATCATCTTTATCCTCGTGGATGACATGGGCTATGGCGACCCAGGTTGTTTTAATCCAAACTCGAAAATTCGGACGCCGAATATTGACGCCTTAGCAGAGAATGGATTACGGCTGACCGATGCTCATGCGCCAGGGCCATTGTGTCACATGTCACGATATGGACTGATGACGGGACGTTATCCGTTTCGAGTGAACGTGAGCCGGTGGCCCAAACAGCCACTGATACACGAGGGAGAAACCACTCTGCCAAGCCTGCTCAAAGAGGCGGGCTACCGGACGGCGATGGTCGGTAAGTGGCATTTGGGCTTCGAAGAGAGCGGTTACGATAATCCGCTGCCGGGCGGTCCAGTTGATCGTGGCTTCGACTCATACTTTGGCATCAGGGCGTCGACAGACATTCCGCCCTATTTCTACATTCGCGATTCGCATGCCGTACAGCCTCCGTCGGGGCGCATCGAAGCGAATCGTTCTGAAGGGTGGTCGCCAATCCAAGGAAAGTTCTGGAGGTCTGGTGGGATCGCTCCCAATTTGAAGTTGGATGAAGTGCTACCTCGTTTCACGGATGAGGCAATCTCCGTCATCAAGTCACATGACGGTGCATCTGAACCCTTGTTCTTGTATCTAGCGTATCCGGCACCGCATACGCCGTGGCTTCCCAGCGAGCGTTTTGATGGGAAGAGCCAAGCTGGCTTGTATGGTGATTTTGCAGAAATGACCGACGCAGAAATTGGCCGTGTCCTTGCGGCGCTAAAGTCGGCTGGTCTGGAAGAAAACTCGTTGGTTGTCTTCACAAGTGACAATGGACCCGTTTGGTACGACCGCGACGTTGAGCGATTCGGCCACGATTCCTGTGGTCCGTTGCGTGGCATGAAGGCGGACGCCTGGGAAGCGGGTCACAGGATGCCGATGATTGTTCGATGGCCGGGCGTTACGCCAGCGGGAAGTGTTTCAGGCCAATTGGTCTCATTCACTGATATGCTAGCCACAGTAGCGGAGATCACAGGCCGTGAGTTAGCGCCAGGCGAGGCGCCGGACAGTTTCAGTTTCGCTCAGATTTTGACTGGTCGGTCAAAAGCAACCGCAAGGAAGTCCTTGGTCATCGCCGCTGGCAAAGGCATACGAATGGTACGCTCGGGAGATTGGAAGTTCATCGACGGTCCAGGCTCAGGTGGTTTTTCAGAGCGAATGGACACACCTGGCAAGCAAAAGCAGAAAAAGGCCCTGCCTGCACAGCTATATGACCTATCGCAAGACATCGGAGAGAGCCACAATTTATATGGTGAGCAACCGGAGCGTTCGAAAAGGATGGCGGACCTGCTGAAGCAAATCTCAGATGCCCCGGCCCACCGAAATTTGCCTCACTAGAGTGAGCGCCCCGCAAAGGGCCAGCCCGATTGCTGCACACCAATTTTCTCAGCCATGGAAGAATCAATTCAGCGACTAACGGATTTTCTCGGTAACACGCCCGAGCTTTCCGGTGCGATCCGTGCGGTTGACGAACTCGATCTACCTGATGACCTCCTCGATGAGTTCGGTGCGCAGCTCGAGCATTTGCTCAAACCCAACCCTGCCGCTTCGCGCGTGTTTGTACGGTTGGCTGAGTTTCTTACTTCGGTACGCAGTCCAATTGCTTGGCTCTCGCTGTTCGAGAGAGACCAGACGATTTTGAAGACGTTGGTCGGATTATGTACGCTCAGCGATTGCTTTGCGGCAGATCTGATTCAAGACCCCGAGGCAGTAGAAGTCATCAACCTGACGGCCGGTCAGCCGGTTAGCCGCGAGATTCTGTTGGATGAAGTAGCGACGCAGGCGGCCAAATGCACAGACGAGGCCAGTCTCAAACGACTGCTTCGCAGTTATCGCCGCCGCGAGACGATGCGGATTGCTTATGGGGAGTTTTTGGGAAAAGCCGACGCGACGTCAACCCGTCAACAGCTTGCGGATTTGGCGGAGTGCTTAGTCGTCGCAGCCGTCAACAACGCAGGTCGTTTGGCACGCACTCCGCAACCGGTGCCAGTTCAGCCCGATGGTTCACCGGTACGATTTGCCGTTTTTGCACTCGGTGGTCTTGGTCGGCATGAGCTTTCCTACGACGGCCCGATAAACTTAGTCGCAATTCGCGAGGAGGTTCTGGGTAGTCAAGGCTCCAGGATAATGGGCCGCGATGCCTCGTCGAAGGGGAACCAAAGTGACGCCTCGGTCGATGAATATTTCACGCGTTTGCTGCGCCGCTGCGAGCGTTTCTTGGCGGAGCGTACCGATGAAGGGCTGGCCTATGAAGTCGACTTTACACTGCGTCCCGGCGGTGAAATTGGTCCTTTGGTAACGACTGACACCGCCGCACTGGATCATTTCGATGCAAAAGGCCGCACCTGGGAGAGGCAGGCCTACCTGAGTGCGCGATTTATTGCTGGTGATTCCGTACTGGCTAGTGAGTTTCTTGAGCGGCTATCGCATTGGGTCTATCGACGCTACCTCATGCGCCCGGACGAATCCGGCATTGCTGCTTTGAAGCGGCGTATGCTGCAGCGAACGAAGCAAGAACATGGTGATATCAGTAACGATTCGTTGAATGCCGATCAGGCGGAGAACGCCGCAGGCGGGTTGGCAGACATCCAACAATTGGTGGAGTTTCTGCAATTGCTGTACGGTGGTGATGCGCCAGACGTACGCGGTACTGGCACGCTTCGCGGAGTGCAGCGGCTTGGAAAAGCCGGGCTAATCACCGCCGATGAATCGCATACGCTCCAGATAAATTACGAACTCCTTTCGAAGCGTCTGCATTTTTATCAGGTTGTTGACCTTTTTGACACGTATGGTGAGCCGACAGACCGTTCCTCGCTAGTTGACTACCTGGTGGCGCAGTTTTCCGTTGAAGATGCGAGCACGGAGTGGGCGGACGATAGAATCGTTTCAGAAAGACTGGGGCAGAACCGCAAGATCGTCGAGCACCTACTGGGCGCTTCGTTGGATGAAGACTCACAGGTCATTAATCCGGTTTCTGAACTCGTGCTCGATCCCAAGCCTGCTGAGGCCACGATCACGGCAACGCTTGGTGAGTTTGGTTTTCGATCTCCAAGGACAGCCTACGAGAATTTGCAATCACTGTCAGTTGAGAACATCCAATTTCTATCCACTCGCCGATGCCGCCACTTTCTGTCAGCGATCAGTCCGCAATTGTTGGAGTCGATTAGTCAAACTCCTGACCCCGATGCAACCTTGACCAATCTGACTCGTATTGCCGATTCGATTGGTGGTAAAGCTGTTTTGTGGGAGCTGTTTCAGACGATTCCCGCCACCTTGCAGCTCGCGACTCGCTTGTGTGCTGCAAGCCCCTACCTGACGAGTATCCTGACCAGCAACCCTGGGATGATCGATGAGTTGCTAGACTCGCTGATGTTGCAGAAACTTCCGTCGCGTGAGTCGATGGCCGAACAGCTAAATCAGCTTTGTCACGGCGCGGACGACATTTCCGCGATCCTGCACAGTTTTAAGAACGCGATGCACCTGCGCATCGGTGCCCGCAACATCATGCGAAAAGATCCGCTTGAGAAAACCCATCAAGCGCTGGCGGATGTTGCCGAAGTCTGCATCGAACAGGTGATCTACCATGAATACCATAGGCTCGTCCGGCAACTTGGAATCCCTGTGGTGTTTCACGCCGACGAATTGGCGGTGACGGAGTCGTCGCCGGCTGGCAATGTGGCCACCCAAGACGCGGAGTCGGGTTCGAAATTGCGGCCATCTGAACGGCGAGCGGCTGTAGAGCCGATAGCACATACTCGGCAACCCACCGATCAAACCGCCGAATTCGTCGTACTGGCCGTTGGAAAACTGGGCGGCCGAGAACCGAATTATCACAGCGATGTCGACCTGATTTTCTTGTATGAGGGTGAGGGGCAAACTCGCAGTCTGGTGCCGGACCGAAGGTTCAGTAGTACTACCAATCGGCATTTCTTCAATCAGTTGGGTGGCCGGATTGTTGGAGCCATCACCCACGTCGGAACCACTGGTCGACTCTACGATGTAGACGTGCGCTTCCGCCCGCTTGGTAGCAGCGGAGCTCTGGTGAGTTCGCTTGACGATTTTCGCAATCACTTTGCCGAAGGTGGAAAGGTCCACGAACGCCAGGTGTTGTGTAAGGCGCGCCCCATCTGGGGAAGCGAGCGACAGCAGCAACTTGCAATGAACGCTGTTAAAGAAGCACTATGCAGCTTCCCTGAGGGAGAATCGGGAGCGGCTGAGATTGTGTCGCAGCGAATGAGTTTGGAAGCTGGGGCTGGCCCAAACAATATAAAGCGGGCCACGGGCGGCACGATGGACATCGAATTTGCCGTGCAGGCGTTGCAGCTGGTGCATTGTTCGCAACTGTCGTATCCCTGGGCAACTGGCACCATTAGTGCGATTGAGGAGCTGTCGGCTGCCAGGGTGATGGATGACGACTTATCGCGCCTTTTGCAACGCAATTATATGTTCTTGAGGCGTGTCGAGTCGGGGCTGCGGCTGATGAACATGTTCGCGCGTCACGACATTCCTCTCGATGAAGAGAGTCTTGCTCGGCTGTTGTTCTTGCTCGATGATCCGGAGACCAAAGAAGATTTGTCCGCCGAAAAGCTTACCAAGCAAATCGCTACTGTGCGGGCCCAAAACCGAGAAGCTTTTGAGGCTGTCGCAGCCCGTCTCGCTCCAAATCTTTACGAAGAAAGTCCCCGAGAGCTCGACGACGTGAGTTGAAAAGGCCGCGTCAAAGAGTCTGAGCGGAAAACTGTCGTAGCTGGGTCAGGACTCGTGAGTTCGGTCTAGATAGTGGCCCGAGTTTCGGCAACCCGAATACCTCATTTGGGCAATTTACCGCGAGGTTTCCAGTTGGGGTGTGGAACATGTGCTTCTGTCATCATGGCCTCTAGCTCGCGAACGATGTCGGGATGTTGCTCTGCGAGGTCCGTTGATTCACCGATATCTTGGCTAAGATCATAGAGTGCAGTTGGTCCTTTCATCCAAGGCATGCGTATCGCCTTCCAATTCCCGCTGCGCACAGCTTGCTTGCCACCTTGTTCGTAGAACTCCCAGTACAAGTATTTGTGTTGGGCTTGATCGTAAAACTGTCCCGTTAACGTTGGAACGAAACTGATTGAATCTGTATCGTCTGGACATGTGGTATCCGTCAGGTCAGCGACGGTAGCCATCAAGTCGCCGAAATAGCCAACATGATCGCTTACCACTCCGGCGGGCGTGGTGCCGGGCCACCTAGCGATCATAGGAACCCGGATGCCGCCTTCGTACAAATCACGCTTCATGCCGCGGAGTGGTCCAGACGGATTAAAGCGTTCAGTGTTGTGACCACCCTCATCATGGGGTCCGTTGTCGCTTGAGAACATGACTAGCGTGTTGTCATCAACTTCCATTTCAGCCAGCAAATCCAAGATTCGACCAACGTCAGCGTCCATACGCGAGATCATTGCGGCTTGGCCCTTGTCCTGTTCAGACCAATCTTCATTTTCGTAGACGCCGTAGGAAGGAACCTCTTGCCCGTTGCCCATCATTCGCGTCGCTTCGTTATTGGCGTGCGGCGTTGTAAACGCTACGTACAGAAAGAAAGGCTGCTTGTTCGCATTTTCGCGCACGAACTGCATCGCTTCAGCAGCCACCAAATCGTGGGCATAGTCCAGTTTCTTGGTGGCATAGCCTCCGGTGAATCCGCCGTAGGAGCGTTCAGCCCTTTTGACGACATTTCGCAGTTTCTCTTTTTCGCCACCGCGCCATAAGAAGGTCGGATAGTAGTTGTGGGCGTGCACCTGATTCAAATAGCCGTAAAAGAAGTCGAAGCCTTGTCGGCTCGGTAAACCAGATGTGCCTCCCGTAGTTCGATCACCGAGCCCCCATTTTCCGGTGAGACCTGTTGTGTAACCGGCCTGTTTGAGAACTTCTGCTACCGTGACATCTTCGTTACGCAGTGTCTGGGCTGACATATCGGGACCGCCCGCGTTACCCCGCACATGCGTATGTCCCATATGCTGCCCGGTCATCAGGACGCTGCGTGAACAAGCACAAACGGTGTTGCCAGCATAAAAGTTGGTAAAACGAATTCCCTCGGAAGCCATTTGATCGAGGCGTGGTGTCTTAATCAATTCTTGGCCATAACATCCCAAATCGCCGTACCCTAAGTCGTCGGCCAAGATAAAGATGATATTCGGTTTTTCACCTGCAACGGCGGGCGACCCGCTAGCGATCGCAGAAGAAATGCACATCGCGAGTCCGAGCAGTTGGAATACCTTAGCGGCACGCATCAGAGTTTGAGTTTGATTCGATTTACACATGACGACATGGAAGGTTCGGAGGTAGTCGGATTTGCCAACGGAGCATCCTAGCAACGCAGGCATCGAGCAGCAAGTGTTTAGCAAAAGGACTTCGCAGTTGCACGTAAATCCGGTGATAGCCTCCTAAAACAGATTTCTCATTGGTAAATGAATAGTAGTTGTAAATGGGTTCTACTGAATTCGTGTTGGACTCCCGCCAACTTTCGTTTTGCATTGCTGCCACAATGACCATTACGGAGGCTTGGGTTTGGAATGGTTGGTTTGGAGTAGGCAGCCCGCGGCGGTCACTTCCGAGATGCAGTCGCATGCGGTAAAGTTGATGCGCAGCCACAGTTTCGGCAACTTGCTCGGCTGGGCGCTACCCATTCCACCTGGCCTCTCCCACTCCAAAATCCGCCATGCTTGAACCACTGATTGCCCTGGTCGCTTTGTGTTTGATGGAGATCGTACTTGGGATCGATAACATCGTCTTCATTTCGATCCTGAGTAGCAAATTGCCAGCTGAACAGCAGAGCTCCGGCCGGAAACTTGGCCTGCTGTTAGCGCTTGGAACGCGGATTCTGTTGCTGGCAGGAATTTTCTGGATGGCACAACTAACCGCACCAGTTTTTCAGTTGACGTCTTTCCTGCCCATCGAAGGGCTGAAAACGTACTTCATGGTTGAAGTTCCACATCAGATCGATGACGAGCATGACGAAGTATCGAAAACGGAATCCGCTGCCCAAGTCAGCAGTGAGAGTACAGACGAGAAGAGCCCAGAGGGGGCGGCGGGGGAGGCAGAAGTTCAGGATGCAGAACACAGTACGAATAGTGTGCTCGACATCGAAGCTTGGGAAGAATTTGTTGGTGTATCGTGGCGCGATTTTATCCTGATCGGCGGTGGCCTATTCCTGATCTACAAATCGGTATCAGAGATTCACGAAGAAGTCGAAGACGAGATAGACGAAGAGGCGGAGGCGGCCAAGAAAGCGACGCCTAAATTCGGTGCTGTCCTGATTCAGATAGCGCTGATGGACATCGTGTTCTCAATCGACAGCGTTATTACTGCGGTGGGTATGGCGGAACAACTTTGGGTCATGATTACTGCTGTGATCATCGCCGTAGGAGTTATGATCTTGTTTGCCAATCAGGTTGGTGACTTTGTGCAGGATAATCCAACCATCAAGATGCTTGCGTTGAGCTTCCTACTGCTAATCGGAGTCATGTTGGTAGCCGAAGGGATTGGCACGCCGATCGCCAAAGGCTACATCTACTTCGCCATGGCATTCTCATTGTTCGTCGAGGCGTTCAATATGCGTGTCCGGCGCAAGAACGCACGTCCGGCATAGCAAGACTGAAGCGCTACTGGGGTTGTGGATCAGTCGAAACAAGAATCTCGCTGACCCGCGAATCTATCCGCTCCGAAAACCCACTAGCAACGCGGCCCCGGAATTACGGGCCGCATCGGCGTTTCCTGAAGGGTAGCTTTCTCGCGATCGGCCAATCCAAAGAACGCACGTGTAGGCGGATACCAGCTGCGCGGATCGCAGTGGCGGCTACGATTGTTTGTGTGGGAATCGCAGGGTTACTGTCGTTCCGACACCAGGCTCGCTCTCAAGAGCAAACGAACCATCCAGGTGCTCGATGGAGCGCTGAATCGTCGAAATGCCAAGCCCTGCACCTGGGTATACCGATCGTGGGAAGAGACGCTCAAAATCTTCGTAGCACTTATCCATGTACTCAGTTTCGATTCCGATGCCGTTGTCGGAGAATCGCAAAACGACAGCGTCTTCAGTCACTTCGCTCGTTGCGACGACCTGGCTAGCACGATCAGTTGCTTGAAACTTGATTGCATTCTCTAGGACGCACTCCACGGCCAAATCGAACAGTCGATCGTCGCCCTCGAGCGTTACCTGCTCAATCTGGTTCTCGAACCTGGGACTGTTCTCCTGTCCTTTGGTCAGTTTGCTCCAGACTTCTTCAACGCGAGCGTGAAGGTCGAGAACAACGGCTTGCACAGAATCCATAGTGTGGACGTATCGGGCGATGGATCGCAAACTGGCCCGCATCTCTTCGGTCGAAGAAACTAGCAGCGACAATGCCTCTTGAGCCTCTTCTGAAAGGTCTGACGCGCTGAGCGAATCTTCGAGCATCCTGAGGGTTATGTGGATGCCGTGCGCTGGAGAACGAATTTCGTGAACCAATCGCTGCATAAAACGTGTTGTTACAACGGCAGATTCAGGTGCATGCGTGTTGGATGGCTGGCTCAAGGCGGGGGAATTCGCAGAAGAATTGGCGGAGGGCATTGGAAGAACTTTCACTTCATCGGGCGTCGGTCGGGCGTGGTGGTTCGACGAAGGAAATGCTGCCGCCTGATCGCGGCCGGTGGATTTGGTGCACCGATGCGGCCAGAGCAGTCTACAGAACCTTTGCCTAACTCATTTAAGTCGGCTCTTGAAACCTTGAATACTGACACGAAAAAGACCACATACTGCTCAAGATGAGCCGCATGTGGTCCACGTTTTCACTAT
Source organism: Planctomycetaceae bacterium (assembly GCA_003501565.1). Lineage (GTDB taxonomy): Bacteria > Planctomycetota > Planctomycetia > Pirellulales > Pirellulaceae > Aureliella. The sequence goes on from DNPC01000555.1 coordinate 13,867, forward strand.
CCGTCAATTAAGCGGACTTAACTTTCGGTACTCTCGGCATCATCCGAACTATCGGATTCTTCCTCTGGTTCTGGTTGACTGGGAGCGATGAGCGGCCCCTCAGATCCCAAGCCGCCCTTGAGGTCCTGGCTTGGTTTCTTCTCTTGCTGCTGACGCTGCTCTTCTTCGCGAGCCTGTTCTTCTTGCTCTTCTGCCCAGTCAACGCGTTTGCGAGACAGTCCGATCTTTCGCTCGTCAGAGTCGACTCGCAGGACTTTCACTTCTAGCTCATCGCCAACTTTGACCAAGTCTTCTGGATTCTCAACCTTGTCGTCAGACAACTCTGAGATGTGCAGGAGGCCTTCCAGGCCATCTTCCAAGCCTACAAAGACACCGAAGTTGGTGATCTTGGTGACGGTACCTTTGACCAGCTGTCCTGGTTGGTACTTGTCAGGAATGGTGGTCGCCCATGGGTCATCGTCAAGTTGTTTGAGTCCAAGAGCGATACGGCGGCGGTCCTGATCGACCGACAGCACGCGACACTTGATCTCTTGTCCCTTTTCAACGACTTCGCTTGGATGGCTAACTTTTCGCGTCCAAGACATATCCGAGACGTGCAGTAGACCATCGATGCCTTGCTCGAGCTCGATAAAGGCACCGTAATTGGTCAAGTTGCGAACCTTGCCCGTAACCGTGCTGCTTTCTGGATACTTGTCGAGCACTTCGTCCCATGGATTGGCAACGGTTTGCTTCATACCGAGAGAGAGTTGCTGGCCGGCTGGATCGACGCCGAGAATCTTGACGCTGATTTCGTCACCAGTTTGAACCAATTCGTTTGGATGATTGATTCGTCGTGTCCAAGACATCTCGCTGATGTGCACCAGGCCTTCGATGCCTGGTTCAAGCTTCACGAATGCACCGTAGCTCATCACGTTGACAACTTCGCCCTTGACGATGGTGTCAACAGGATACTTCTCTTCGATGTTGTCCCACGGGTTGTTTTCTTTCTGCTTGAGGCCAAGAGCGATCTTTTGCTTTTCACGATCGATGGCAAGCACTTTAACTTCGATCTCTTGATCGATTGAAACCATTTCGCTGGGGTGGCCAATGCGTTCCCAGCTCATGTCGGTGATGTGCAACAGTCCGTCGATTCCGCCCAGGTCGACGAAAGCACCGAAGTCGGCGATGTTCTTGACGACACCACCGCGAAGTTGTCCAACTTCCAGTTCGCCCAGCAAGTGCTCGCGATCTTCCTCGCGTTGCTTTTCGATGAGCGAGCGACGGCTGACAACGATATTGCGCCGCGTCTCGTCAATCTTGAGCACTTCACACTGAACTACACGGCCAATGTAATCCGCGATGTCATTGGGACGGCGAATGTCTACTTGGCTAGCTGGCAAGAAGACATTGACACCAATGTCGACCAACAGACCGCCCTTGATCTTGCGAGTGACGGTTCCAGTGACCACTTGGCCCTCGGAAACCTCCGCCATCATCTTTTCCCACTCCAGGATCTTCTCAGCCTTACGCTTGCTGAGCGAGATCATGCCGTGGATGTCATTTGCAGGGCCAAGTTCGTCTTCCATCTCCTCGATCAAGACCTTGACGGTCTGACCAGGGGCGGGCGGCTCTTCTTCTTCGTCCCATTCGTCCCGACTAATAGCGCCTTCACTTTTGAAGCCGACGTCGATGACAACAAAATCACCGTCAACTTCGACGATTTTGCCTTCTACGATTTGGTTGACGTCAAACTGTTGATCCAGGCCGTCGAGGCCTTCGATGATAAGATTGTCCCAGTCTTCTTCGGGCAGGAGGGTGTCTACCTGCGATGCAATGCTGTCGTCTTCAAGGGAACGAATGAGGTTGCGGTTAACCATACTTGACCTAGAAATTTCAAGCTGTTTGGGCAGTAAATCTGCCGGTGGTCCGGTGATTACGGGTGTCCCCGAGTTTACTGGCGGTCCAGAGATGTGGACCATTAATCAGGCTGACCCAGATGGCCGGCCAGAGTCGCAGCTTGAAACCTACAAAAACGTGTTTTCCTGTCTTCGCCGGCGATCCACCCTGGATCGCCTCCTGATGCTCAGACGCTAATCCGCTAAATCTAACAGCCAAAACGGTTTACAGCAACATCACGCTCGCGCGACAATCCCGGAATCGCCCGTCCCGCAGCGGACCAGAAACTACCGGGCTTTGGCACGTGATTATCTGAAATCGTTCGGCGGGTGAGCTACCTTGAAAGTAGGCTGGCCGCATCGCTCTATTCGGGCTGGCAAGCGTCCTTCAGGGCGTCCCAGGCATGAGTAGCATCGCGAGCCATGCCGTGCTACGCGCCAGCCGCATTCCGGTTAGACTGCTGCTAGCAAATTCCAACCCGGTGGATTCGCTAGCATTTGTGCTGGTCGGTAATGGATTCTCAAGACGATTGAAGGCAAGTTTTCGATGAACAGCGGCGCTAGCGAGGAACTACGGACTTTGGCAATTGGCGGTGATCACGCAGGTTACAACCTGAAATCTATCATCGTCGGGGAGCTGGCCGCGTGGGGGTACACGATCAAAGACTGCGGGCCAGAAAACGATAGCCCCTGTGACTTTCCGGACTTTGCAGAGAAGGTCTGTTCACAAGTCGTGTCCGGCCAGGCTCAACGCGGATTGCTGGTATGCGGATCGGGTGTGGGCGTCTGCGTGGCAGCGAACAAGTTTCCTGGAATCCGGGCTAGCATTTGCCATGACACCTATTCTGCCCGACAAGGCGTAGAACACGATGATATGAATGTGCTTTGCATCGGGGCTCGGATCGTAGGGCAGTCGCTGGCAACCGAGCTGGTGCGCAGTTTCCTTAACGCGACGTATTCGCCAGAGACTCGTCATGCCCGCCGAGTTGAAAAGATCTTGGATATCGAGACCCGAGCGTTGGCAGGCAAGCTCAGCTAACACGGCAGTACTGCGACACGGCGAGCGATTCAGTTGCGGGACAAGATCGCGAAAATGACGAAAGCGATTTGAAGAATTCCTACCGAGATTGAAAAACAGTACTGCCAGCCTGCGGACTGAAAACGCAATTCCAAATCCACAAATGGCGAGAGCGAGTTCGGATTCCGCAAGTTCTCAAAACGCTGTCGCATCGACCACCAGCGGATCAGCCTGACCGCGTACAAAGGAGCAAGAAACGGCAAGACAGGGAAGCATACGCATACTGCCAAGACCGCCGTCATATAGAACGGCAGTGCACCGTCGACTACCGCGCGGACTCGCTCGGCGTCCCCCTGCTGTATACATTCGCTCGCCCGCTCAGGACGGGACAGTGGAACTGAAAAAGGATTTTCAGACTCTCTCTGAGGCAACCCTCGACCAGAAGACTCTGAGAAATCGAGATCACCGAGTTGTAGGTCGGTCAGCTCGACGGTCGCGCGGCGAAAACGCTTGCCGAGGCCCAGATGGAAACCACACTCAACGCACAGTTGGTCTGCAGAGTCCAGTAAATGCCCGCACTCCGGGCAGGTTCGCTGTTCGCTCGATTCAGTCATGAGTGAGGCGGCACAAACGTTGCAATGGCCTTTATTTTTTCGCTGGCTTTCCGCGGTACAACTGAGCAAGTCGGTGAGGTGAAATTCCGACGTGGTACCCGATTAACATAACTTGGTTAACAATCGTCGTGCCGAAAACGCCCAGTCGGCTCCATCTGCGAGCACTGGTCATCACCGATGCATCTAGGAGCTTAACTTTGCCGCGCCGCCTTAGCCTACGCACGAGAGCATAGTCTTCCATGATCGGTAACTCTGGAAAGCCGCCCAGCGAATCGTACTGGCTGCGACGCATAAACAGCGCCTGGTCCCCGTAGGGCAGGCTGAAGATGCGACAGCGCAACGTCACGAATTGCTCGACGATTCGCATTCGCCTCAGCGAGCTATCGATTTTAAGGCGGAATGCCCCACCAACGGTGTTTGGGTCCTGCAGCACATCCAGAATTCGATCAAGGTATCCGGCAGGCAACCGTGTGTCGGCATGCAAGTACAACACATTCCTACCGGCCGATTCGCGGGTAGCCGTATTCATCTGCTGGGCTCTACCGGCTGACAGCGTTGAGCATTCAACGCCCAATTCTCCGGCTACAAGCAGTGAAGAATGGACGTCACCGGCAGCGGCCACAATTACCTGGACACGTTCGCGCTGTACGCCATCAAGAGCGGATTGAATTGCATCGCGAAGCCCCGGTTCGGCGTTGAAGACAGGGATAACTATGGAGAGATCGGGACGCGGATCGCCAGTCTGTTTTGCCGAAGCGGTGTGTTTGGCTGGGAGTGGAGCGTTGCACTGATCCAGTGCCGTTGGCTCGGATAAACGTGCGGCGCCACGAGCGGACTCCGATTCGACATTCAAATTCTCGACTGTATGTGTGGGTGTATCTCGGCATGTATCTGGGGGTGCATCTGATGGGAATTTGCCAATTGCCTGGTACCAATGTCGGATGTCCTCGGGGCGGTCAACGTCTGGTTGCGCCGTAAGCAAGCAGATGCGAAGACTCGTTGGGTTGTCCGCTGAGCTACTGTCGACAGTAACTGACTGCGAAGAATCATCGCATGGTTGGGTAAATTCTCGTTCGGCCAGTAGATTGCCTAGCGTTTGCTTCAATACGAGCTCAGTGCCCCAATCGACTCGCGAGAAAAGGCGATCAAGTAACTGTTCCTGGGCCGCTGCCGTTGGTGGCCGCCGCACCGCCAGCATCACGTAGCCTCCATCTGTCGCCGGAGCGATACAGACGCTGTGGCTTTCCAAACG
>DNPC01000274.1 GCA_003501565.1 Planctomycetaceae bacterium
CCCCAGAGCGAGCAGGTCAGTCTCCCAGTCAAGCGTCTCGTCAATCGAACTTGCGTCATCAAACAGGCCGTCGTCGTTTAGGTCCCAAGACACCGAGAGCGGCGCGCCAATTACCTCGCCTGCCAACTGAAGCGAATCACCCTCGAAGATCGTGTAGAAAGGAGTGTTGACATTCAGTGAGTCGACAAATGCTCCGATGGTCTTTGTTGTTAATGCGGCGATATCGGGTTCGGACTCGTTGTCGATGACACCGACGGTAATCGTATAGTCACCCGGTACTTCGTAAGTATGTAGGGCGGAGGTGACTCCGGAGCCGTAGGTGTTGAAGTTGCCATCACCCCAATCAACTCGCCAGCCTTTACGTTCATCATCGCCCTCGTCGGTGGAATCAAATCGAAGCTCGTATTCAGAACCGACACGAACCGTGGATTCTCCGATTAACTCGATTGTTGGTGGCGTGTCGACGACTTCCAGCAGGATCGTTTCGGTGGTAACGATTTCCTCACCATCATCCGTAATTCGTGTCGCTGACACGTAGAGCGGGTAAGTCTCCGTTCCGTTATCAACATCGAAACCATCTAGATCTTGCCAGGTCAAGTTGAGTGTTGTGCTGGTATAGTTCGGCACAACTTTGCCAAAGACCGTCCAGGTAACTTCGGTAACGCCTTCATTCTGAGGTGCAGTCGTGGAGTCAGGCAGGTTGACGCTGATCGACAGATCGTCCCCTTCGTTGATCGAGGGATTCGGATCAGGCACGACGATCAAGGGCCCCGCCTCGATGACGACATTTTCGATGTCGGTAAAGGTAACAAGCGTAGTTCCATCGATCCCAAGGTTGCCATCAGGTCCCGAACTCGTCGGGTCAACCGTTGTATCGGGCGTTCCTGGGTTGAAGATCAACTTGTCGCCAGTGGTGACATTGGATGGGCTTCCGCCAGCGATGTTGACCGGTGAAGTCGAGGTCAGTTGCTTGCCATTGAGTACGAACAGGTCGTTATCGCCCTCATTAGTACTGTCCAACTCGTTGTTTTCACCGTTCAACACCGTCGTTGTATTCGCGCCGACCGTAATAAGACTAAAGAAGTCTTCGCCCAGATCACCGTTGACAGTGAGCACTGACGTGTCATCCGCATTGGTTGCAATGGTGACATCATCAGCACCGCTGCCCAGATGGAATGTGCTCGAGGCACTTAATCCAAAGATGGAAACCGAGTCGTCCTGGTTGCCTGCACTTAGTGTGAAGTCAGTGACACTTTCGCCTGGCGCGGCTGCAATGTTGAGCGAATCCTGACCGCCAGCTGTACTGACATTCAAGCTGCTAATATCAATGAACTGTGCTCGGACCGCATCGGCTTGTTCCGTTACATTGAAGGAGACTTGCATCGAGTAAGTTCGGTTCAGCGAACTCGTGCCAACGATTTCGCTGCCAAGTTCGACGTCGTTGGTGTAGTTGTCTCCGTCGATTCCCAGTTCAAGTATGGTGCCTGTGCCCTCATCGAAGTCGACCGTATTGCGGTTGGGGCTTCCGGGTCTTCCCAAACCTTGGGCCCACCATCCAAAGTACTTCCCAGTTGTTTCCTCACTGCCGGAGACTAATTCGAACTCGAATTCTTGAATCCCGTTTTCAACAGCACCAGGATCGATCCTGCGTTCCGTTCCAACGCCCGTGACGGTCCAGGTGTCATTTGCTTCGTCGTAATCCAAAATCAAAGGAGTGATTCGCGTTCCAATTCCGGATCCTCCTCCACGACCGGGAGCGAACCGCCATTGGCCGATGGTGGATTCTGATGATCCAAACGATTGAGGCAGCACAAACAACTGTTCCGCGGGCGTAGTGTTTACGCCGGAAGAACGTCTAATGGGCGCGTTTCCGATCTCGGAAACACTGTTGAAGGAAACGATTCCGCCAATGGAGTTGTCGTCACCAAGTGTGCTAACAACGATTTGCCCTCCACTGGTCTGACCGGCAACAGATACGGGAGTCACCAACCCGGTGACACCCGCCGAATTGTTGCTGAGTCGTTGGGCCATGGCTCCGCTTCCATCCAAGCGAAGCACGACGAGCGAGTCACCGCCGCTGCTGGAAACAAATCCAAAGCTTCCGTCTGGCGATTCGATGATCGAAGTAGGGGCAATCATGCCAGTGACACCATTGAAACCATTGCCTGCTTTTTGCAAGAAATTGATTTCTGTGATATCGGCAGGTCGCTCGAACGAGACGACGAAGTTTTCGGCGGTACTGAGTACATGCAAATTCGAATTACTTCCAACCAACTGCTCAGCGCCCTCGAAGTCGAAATCCTGCGCGAGCACTTGGTTGATCTCAAGCGTGAATTCCGTGAACAGAGGCAAGTAACCGTCGATCTGCTCTTGAACACCATTGTGCTTCAAAACGAACAGCATTCCGTTGCTGAGCGAGATATCGAGTATCGCCTCGCCAGCGTTGTGCTCAATTTCGCCCTCGTGAGCGGCGTCACCGAGGTTCGGCACGGCCGTGATCACTCCGGTTGAGGGATCAAAGGTGTAGAGTTTGACTTTTTGGGCGACATCATCACCAACGATGGTCTCGTATTCGATCAGCGCGGAAACGGTTAGATCGGCGTCGCTGTAAACCAACTTTTGAATCGTCTGTGTTGTGGCCTGAGTGAGCGTTTGCGGGTTGTTGCCCACTTCTAGAGTTTGGTAACTCAGGAAGGAAAGTTCGCCTGTCGAAGTGTCTCTGGCAAGTGTGACGACGCCAAGGCGGCCATCTTGCATGCGCACAAATTGTCCGCTTGAGCTGACATTGATATCACTCAGGTTCTCGAATGAGTGCACGCCATCAAAGTTGTTCTCGAGCACCTGGAGCACACGATTGGTCGCTCCATCCAGTACAACGAGTGCATCGCGTGTTTCTGAGAGGGCATAAACTTCACCACTAACGCCAACTGCAACCTCGGAGAAACCACTGAAGAGAGCGTCGCCCGTGGCAATACCGATGGTGCCCTGCACGGGTTTGTTCGCGGTGACATATTCTGTCTGGTCGCTACCGTTGGTTCCCAGGATCGCTGACTCCAAGTTGCTTAGACCGCCGACCTGCAGGTCATCGATAACAGCATCATCGCCTGCAATTTCAAGATTGACGCGCACCGTTTGCGACGTGCCATCGTTGGGAATGAGAGTCACCCAAACTTGACCAGCATTCAGAGCAGTCAATGAGACGGGTCCGTCAGTTGACTGATCCAAATCATCGAAGGCCAGTGGTGCGATCGAAGTTTCTGAGGTGCTGTCGTCCGAATGAATGCCAATGCCTAACTGTGGACGAGGCAGGTTTTGTTGGGTCACGTTGGCAATCAACACCCAATCGTACCCCTTGAACTCGATGGCCGATGGATGGTTTTCTAGGCCAATGTCAGCCAACCCGCCGGGCAAACGCAGTACTCCAACGAGCGCGTTGCTGTCGGGAGCGTCACGATCACTTGATTCCAGATTGAAGTCGATGTCATCGACCGTCACGCCGTCGAGAAAACCATAGATTTGGGCACCGCCAACAAGGTTTGGAATATAGGGCGTCTCCACTCCTAAGCCACGGTCCCCATGCAGGAACGGATTGACCGCGCGAGGTCCAACCACTTCAGTGTTGACGGCACTGCTATTCAGATCGGATCGGAAACGAGCATCCTCACGTTCATCCACATCGTTGTCACCAACTAGCAGACGGCCGTCTGCCCCGCTGGTTGTCGTTCGATCGGCTGTGCCCAAGCCTCCTTCGGCGAGCAAGTCAACGAAAGAGGATCTTCCATTGACGTTAAAGACCAGTGAGGTACCTACTAGCTTGACTGTACCACCTGCGCCCCCGCCAGCGCCCCCGCCAGCACCGCCTAAGCCACCG
>DNPC01000551.1 GCA_003501565.1 Planctomycetaceae bacterium
CAGTCTCGGCTGGCGGCGATATGCGGCCAACCACGAGCCGCCGCAAATGCTTCGCTTCAAGGCGGAGGGCGACCGTGTCTTCATCGGTGACGTCGAAATCTTCGAGCTGCGTCGAGCCGAGCCTTAACATCACAGGTGCAGTCGTTACACAATCACAGTTAGTTCCCTCGGCCCTCTAGAGACTGCGACTCGTCCAACCTGCGCGCCTTTGGTCGCGTCGCAAGTTGCATCGGTCTAGCGACATGCGCGTTTGCTTGGCCAAAGTACTGAATGATCGATCCCTGCGATTGGGCCTGGTTACGAGATGGCTTACTAGTTTAAATCTAGCACTTGTCGACGTGGTAACTGCACTTTGCCACGCCAACGTGCAGTGTTTTGTTGTGATGTCATGCTCGGGGACGCCCTTTTTCACGAAGGGCGATCGTGCGATTTGAATTCATCGTTTGGTTCGCTAGTTAAGTTGGCGTCGTCGGACTCGATTTGCAGATCGCCAAAATGTCGTCCCATCGCCCCGCCAATTCCACCACCAACACCTCCGGCAACCGCCATTCCGATCAAGTACTTTAGTGTCGATCGTATAAAATCGGAATCTGCATTTGCGTTTCCAGAGATTTCGCCAAGTGTCCCGATCAGGGATGCGCAGGGCAGCAAAAACAACTCGAATACAAATGCCGAAAGAAGTGCGCCGGTTACGGCAGATATCAGCGGTCGCCCTATGGCTCCTGAGATAGCTCCGACAAGCATCCCAATTCCCGCGGACGGAAGCATCAAGATCAGTGCGGGCTTTTGTATTGCCGAGTATACGACAAGGCTTCTGCCGATCGCACAGCCGATGGCTCCCACAATTGCACCAATCACCGAAATACGCAACGTCTCATTCCTAACGCGAAGGGGAACAATCACCGAGTAGTGGCAAGAGTTCATCTAATTGAAATACCCGGATTCGCTGCTCGAGTGCATTGATTTGCTCGGTCTGTTCGGCCATGGCCCTCTCTTTCAACGTCGGCGGTGCTTTCTGATGAACCGATTGATTCAAGTGCGAACGCACACCAAGCAAAGTCCATTTTCCCCCAAATGCATCGTGCTTTTGCAGAGTCCAAAAAGTATGATCGGCGCAACACCATGATTGCTACGGAAGCAACTTCAGCTTCGTTGCAACAATTGTGCCTGTGCCACCCAGGAAGAGAGGACTGTTCTTGCTATTTAGATAGGGGGCGAACTTACGCAGCTCGGAGATAACGGTCTCAAGATCATCTGACGTCTTCCCGTCGTTTCCTGGGTCAACCTGGAATGTAAGTGTATCCCCCTTCTTGATCATTCGTACCAAATGGATCCCTTTTTGACGCACATTGCCAAACGCCACGTCCGGTTTCTGCCATCCTAATCGCAACAGCTGCCCATCACTCTGATCCGGCGAGTGAAACCGGATAAAGACGGATTCGGCTCGCCGGCTTGCGGAACCATCTTTTCGCCCGGTACCAAGTCCGATGTGGGCAGCTCCGTCATCAGGTCCAAACGTACAGAGGACCTCAAAAACGAAGTTGCGGTCTATGAAATCTCTCGCGAGGGTCTGGATAACGCTATCACCGAAGTCGTCGGATTTTGAGTGACCACTAAACCGAACACCGCGCTCTGGTGTTCGCCGGAATGCTGCCGACGTGGTTAGGTATCCAGGAAGAGACGACGAATCTCCCAGGTAATTGTATTCGAAATGGTTTGGTATCGCACTTGCCGTGGGTTTTGCCTGGCGTGGGCTGCCGGGCATAAGTGTGAGCCTTGTCGCAACAATCGTTCCTGTCCCTCCAATGAATAAAGGGCTGTTCTTTCCATTTAGGTAGGGCGCATATCCCTCCAGATCTGGAATAACGGTTTCGAAGTCATCATTCGTCGGTCCGTCGTTTTCTGGATCAACTTGGAATGCGAGCGAATCTCCGTCTTTGATCATCCGCAGCAGATGCACTCCTGGTTGATGCACATTGCCAATCGAAACATCCCGCTTCTCCCAGCCCAATTGCGTGACTGCGCCATCACCATGATCTGGGGAGTGAAATCGAACGAACACGGAATGCGCTCGCCTGTTTGCTGAACCATCTTTGCCCCCCAAACCGATGCCGATATGTGTAACGCCGTCACCAGGACCGAATGTGACCAGAACATCAAAAACAAAATTGCGTCTAATGAAATCCCGCGAGCGGGTTCGGATGATGCCAGCTTCAAAGTCATTGTGCTTAGAAAACCCACGAATCCGCACCCCGTTCTCAGGTGTACGTTGGAGAGTCGCGGAAGTAGTCAAGTATTTCGGGAAAGACGCAGGTTCACCAAGGTATTCGAACTCAGACTCGGCTCCACTTGAGCTTGGGGCCGCGGTATTCTCGGTAAGCAGCTTGGCTCTCGTCGCAAGAATTGTTGCGGTGCCACCGAGGAAGACGGGGCTGTTACGACCATTCAAATAGGGCGCGTATGTATCGAGCTCCGGAACAATGGTCTCAATGTCATCATCTGTTGGGCCATCGTTCTCTGGATCAACTTGAAACACGAGGGACTGCCCTCTCTTGATCATCCGGAGCAAATGCACGCCTTCCTGGCGAACGTTACCAAGCCGAATCTCCTGCTTCTGCCAGCCAAGTTGCGTTACGAGTCCGTCACCGTGCTCCGGCGAGTGAATCCGTAAAAATACGGTTTCTGCACGTCGATTTGCCTGACCATCTTGGCGACCTAAGCCCAGTCCTAGATGGGCAACGCCATCATTGGGACCAAAAGTTACAAGGGCCTCGAAGACAAAATCACGGTTAGCGAAATCCCGTAATCGGGTTCTGAGGACTCCTGCCGCATACTCCTCGTGCCTTTCGAATCCACGAAATCGAATGCCTCGGTTGGCGGTTGCGTCCACATAACCGGTTGCCGTCAGATATGAAGGCAGAGATCGCGACTCGCCAAGGTACTCAAATTCGAACTGGCTTGGTATCGCATCGTGCTTCTGAGATTTCACATCTAAAGGCGCTGAAACTGCAATTAATCTCTCACCAGAACTTACATCGATGACCTGCAAGTCCGCCTCAACCGAATTCGCTCTCTCATTAATGGTGCCTGTCACCAGGAGCATCGAACCTGTGAGTCGCCCGAAACGACTTAAAGAATCTTGGTCAATTGAGTTTGTGCTTTGGGCTTGCAGCTCCGCGAGTGAGCGTTCTATTGCAGCGAGTCCAACAGTTGCCACCCCCTTATTAACCAGCGCTGCGAAAATCTCCTCAGCAATATGTTCTCCGGCTAAGCTAGCGCTGCCATTCTCGCTTAAGAACGGACCGACCGCGACAGCAACCTGGTTAAGCTCTAGCTCCACTTCATCTCCGATCTGCAACTCAGATTCCACGTCACCAAGAATCCTTGCCTTAGAGAAACCCTCGCTGACTTCAGTAATCCTGAGCTCGGCAATTTTTTCCCGTGCACTACCGAGAACCTTTCCGGTGTCTGGATCAATGATGTCTCCGCTCCCTCGCAATACAGCAACTCGTTGATTTACGTGTGCCCCACTGGACTTATTCAAAGTCAGATATACTACGTTTGCCCCAACTCTCGCGACTTTTCCCGCGTGCTTTCTGCGTTGGAAGTAGACTCCGATTCTTCGAGCGATTACGGCTGGCAGCCCAGCAAATCGGGCAGCGTCGTTGAGTGAGATTCCGCGATCCTCGCTCAACACTGACGAACGATTTATCTCCACAACTCGATCTTGTTTAAAGTCAAAAACCGTGATCGAACGGTCATTTTGTGTCAGCAACTCACCGACGTGAATTTCGTTTGACTTGGTGGCTACTCGAACCAGCTCAGGCCCATCTTTTGCAGAACAAATACTCGCGCCGACAGCAACGATGGCGGAAGTCAAAATGCACACGAACGTCGCAAAGCCACTGGTACGCTGGACGGGCTCACGCGTGTAGTTCAGCAAGTATTTGCTTGAGTCTTTACGCATTTCACACCTGGCACTTAGGAAAGCAAACGAAACACAAAGCCGGGATAGTATAAGCCTTCTCCGAGCAAGATGAAAAAAACTGGTTCGATGGTGCAGGATGGTCCGCAGCAGCACGCTCGGCAAGTCTAGCCCATTGAAATACTGGCTGGTGGCCCGCGTCGCACTCAAGTAAAAGTGGAGCCAGCAGTACGGGGTTGGCGGGAGGCCGAGTAGGAAATTGCTACAGGACTCATCGCGCCTTGCGTGAAGCTGGATCACACGAGGCTAAGTACCTATCCGAAAAACCATTAGCCGATCGGCGTTAGCCGCGGTTCCCACCCTAACAACCGGGGCCGGCGCCCCGCGGCTGATGTTCGATTCAAGGTTTTCGGATAGGTTCCAAGT
>DNPC01000137.1 GCA_003501565.1 Planctomycetaceae bacterium
CCCGGCAAGCACCTCTTCGGATTTGTCTGGCAGGTTCAGTTTATGGCATGTGCTGGCTAGTTGCCGCCGCCGCTCATGGCTGGGAACATCTCACGCGCCATTTGGATGCCGGCAGGGCCGACCAGCACGACAAAGATGCCTGGGAAAATGAACAGAACAAGCGGGAAGATGAGCTTCACAGCTGTCTTCGCAGCTTTCTCCTCGGCGATCTGCTGTCGCCGTGTTCGCATGGCATCACTTTGCACGCGGAGCGCGTTTGCGATGCTAGAACCAAACTTGTCGGCTTGGATCAAAATCGAGGCGAGCGCCCGCAAATCGTCGACACCGGTACGTGCACCAAGATCAGTGAGTACTTCGTTTCGGGCCTTGCCCATTTGCAGATGAAGGTTGCACAGGCCGAATTCATCAGCCAGAATCGGGTAGCTCTTCTTCATCTCAGTTGAGACGCGACGCATGGCTTGGTCGAGACCAAGGCCTGCTTCTACACAGACGACCATGAGGTCAAGCGCGTCTGGTAGCCCCAGGAAAATCTGTTCTTTGCGACGTTTGACCAACTGGCCGAGAGCAAGTGTGGGCAAGTAAAAGCCGACCGCACCAACCACAAACGTGCGAATTGCAGCATCTTTGGTGATACCGTACATGATCAAGGAAATCCCGCCGCCAAGAGCGAGAAACGCGAGCGAAAAGATCGCTCGAATTGCCAAGTAGGTTAGCGGTGCAGATTCGGTGCGAAATCCCGCCTCGGTAAGATCCTGGCGGAGCTTACCCATTTCCTTTTCGTTGGTAGGGGTAAGCGGCTTCGCCAAAGTTGGCGAAGCTTTTTCGAGTACCTTGGCAATCGCTTCCGACTTTTTGGCTTGCGTCGCCAGTTTCTCTTTGCGATGTGGATCGCTCATCTCGGCCAAACGCTCTTCAGCGCGACCGGAACTGTTCATAAAGTAGTCAACCGCTACCCAAGCAAATAGTGCGAACGCCACGAAACTGGCGATGGGTACAATCATGGCGGTTGAGAATGTCAGACCGAGCAACATGATGTTATACCTTGATATTGATAATTTTGCGGATCACTAGAGCGCCAACAAACTGCAAGACCAACCCAGCACCCATCAGCATTCGTCCGGTTTCGTCTTTGAACAAGACCATCGCATAGTCACGATTCAGGTACATCATGACAGCGAAGAGGCTGGGAGGCAGAGCCAGGAGAACAACGCCTGACAAACGGCCTTCACCAGTGAGTGCTTGAATCTGACCGGCCAGCTTGAAGCGTTCGCGGATCAGGCTTCCAATCTTGTCCAAGATCTCGGCTAGGTCACCACCAGTTTGCCTTTGAAGCATGACGGCGGTCGCGAAGAACCGCAAATCCATATTGGGTACACGCACCGTCATGTCTTCGAGCGCTTCTTCGAGTGTGACACCCAAGTTTTGCTCTTCGAAGGCTCTTCCGAATTCACGCGAGATTGGATCGTGCATTTCACTTGCGACCAGCCCCATACCGGCCGCCAAGCTGTGCCCGGCCCGCAGCGACCGGCTGAGTAGTTCAAGGGCTTCAGGGAGCTGAGAATTGAACTTGGCCATCCGTTTCTTGCGCTTCATCATCAGCCATAAGACTGGTAGCCCGCCCGCCACTAGTGCGAAAACAGGCAGAAGCCACTTCGGAATCGGAGCGACTATACAAACCGTCGCGCCGATTGCCGCTGCGATAACACAGATTGTCAAGAATTTCGCACCTGACATGGATACATCGGCTTGCTCCATGACATTGGAAATGTTGCCGAACCGCGCAAGCACTTCATCTGCGATGCTCTTGCTATCATCCAGGGTCGTATTGGAAAGCAGCGAGGTGCCTTCCTCGCCCATCGCTTTTTGACGTTTCTTGCCTGTTAAAACAGACAAGCGGTCTTCGGCGACTCCGCCACCGTCGGGCCGAATGATCATCGCCACTCCGCCGATAAGCGCAGCTACACCGAAACCTACGGAGATAATGAGAATGACTGTAAGCATGGTCGCTGAACTTCTTCAGGGAACAAATGGCGTGGGCAACTGGGGCTCGATGCAGGTCCTAAGGAGCACTGCCAGGACAACTGCTATGTGCTCTCTACGGAGCGGCAACGATTACTTGATTAGGCGTCCATAATCCGTCGCTCACGGAATGCGCTGGCTGGCAGGCGGACACCAGCTGATTCAAGACGGTGCATAAAGCTAGGGCGTACACCGGTGCAATTGAAGTGTCCGACAGCTTTGCCGTCTTCGTTGATTCCGTCTTGCTCGAAGCGGTAGATGTCTTGCATCACGACCGTCTCCTGTTCCATCCCCACAACCTCGGTAATATGCGTCACACGACGCGGACCACCTTGCAACCGGTTTGCCTGGATAATTAGGTTGACGGCTGAAGAGATTTGCTGACGAATCGCCTTAATCGGCAACTCGAATCCAGCCATCATGACCATCGTCTCAAGACGTGCGACACCGTCACGCGGATTGTTGGCGTGAATCGTGGTAAGCGATCCGTCGTGACCTGTGTTCATCGCCTGCAACATGTCGAGCGTTTCGCCGCCACGACATTCGCCGATGATCACACGCTCAGGACGCATACGAAGTGCGTTCTTAACCAGGTCGGTCGCCGTAACGGCTCCGTTGCCTTCGATATTGGCAGGGCGAGTTTCCAAGCGGACTACGTGATCCTGTTGGAGCTGCAATTCTGCCGCATCTTCAATTGTGATGATCCGTTGATCGTTTGGGATAAAGCTACTGAGCGTGTTCAATAGGGTTGTTTTACCAGAGCCGGTACCACCACAAATGATCATGTTTAACCGGGCTTTGATGCAGCCCTCCAGCAACATAACCATCTCGGGAGTCAAGGCTTTGTAATCAAGCAGGTCTTCTAGCTTGAGTGGATTGGATCCAAAACGCCGGATGGAAACGCTCGCTCCATCGAGAGCAAGTGGCGGGATGATCGCATTAACCCGAGACCCATCTTCGAGTCGAGCGTCGACCATGGGGCAGGTTTCGTCAACGCGACGGCCAACCTTGGATACGATTCGGTCAATGATCTGCATCAAGTGCGTGTTATCGCGAAACTCGACAGGCGTCTTCTCGAGTTGACCACTCCGTTCGACGAAAATATCTTTGGGACCGTTGATCATGATATCGCTGATCGTGGAGTCTTTAAGCAATAGCTCAAGTGGTCCCAGACCGAACGTTTCATCAAGCACCTCGTCAATGATGCGATCACGTTCGGTGCGATTCAGCAGCGTGTTTTCTTGATCACACAGGTGTTCAACAACCATGCGGATTTCACGCCGCAGTTGGTCACCTTGCATATCCCCAACACGACTTAGGTCGAGTTTGTCGACTAGTTTGTTGTGAATTCGGCGCTTAATCAGGTCGAATTCGTCCGCCTTGCTTTGTTCCGGAGTACGCAGTGATTTATTGAGAGTCTTCATTGCCGATGCTTCACCAGGAGAGCGGTAGGTACGGATTCTGAACCAGTTGAATATGCTGGCGTCAAACCGTACCTCATTAATTCTGACGTAGATGCAGAATCGGCAATCTTTGAGGTCTAGAGGCTATTTGTCGGGCGATTTGTCATCCTGTTTGACTTTAGCGATTCGATCGTTGTAATAGACACGAGCCGTATCGGCCATATAACCCCGCAAACCATACGCCATGCAGTCCTTCAAGTGCTTGGCGGCCTCCTTGCGTTTTCCTAGACTGTCATAGTACAAACCGATGTAAAGCTGTGCATACATTAATGCCTGGCGTCGCGACGTCTCTGTTCGCGAATTTGCCTTGGCCGCCTCAATGACTTTTGCTGGATCGAGCTCTCCACGATACATCGCCAGGATGCTCATCATTGGTTCGCGCGGATCACCGCGACTGGGAATGATCGATGCTTGGGCCGCCTCGACACCTTTTGACTTTGCGACGCACAGGAAATACCAGGCGGTATTCTCGACATCGTCCGGATTCACCACGTGGTGGATCTTGAATTGTCTGGCACCCTCAGCGAATTTGCCTATCGTTGCAAGCGCTAAACCACGTTGCCAATTTCTAGCTGCCAATTCAGGTTCAAGCTCAATTGCGCGATCGAAATACTGAAGACTCTGCTTGGCATGGCCACTTAAATACAACAATTCGCCTACACGCTGCTGAACACGCGGGCTCTTGCTCTCAAGCGATGCAGCCTTCTCCGAGAGCTTGGGCACCTCGGAGAATTTCTCTTGATTGAGAAAACGGTTGGCCGCAATCAGCAGTTCATTGGCGGACGCTTCGGGATCGGCATCACGCGAGCTCGCTTCTTGACAGCCTGCTGGGCTACAAATCAAGGTGCCAACGGCCAATGCCAGAGCCACAGACGGATTGCATGCGCGAGGGCCGGTTGACGCGGCGCGACGGGCGGCGGAAGATCGATCCACACGCCAGTC
>DNPC01000652.1 GCA_003501565.1 Planctomycetaceae bacterium
AGCTGGTGGATCGCGATTTGCGTCTTTCCGGGTTGCTTGGCGACCAACTCAACACTCTCGGGATCTTCATCGCTGGGCGGTCGAATGTCGATGATTCCCTTACGCGTCATCCATATGCTCGAACTGTCTTTTACATTAACCGACTGAGATTTACCCTCTTCAAAACTCAAGACCTGACGCGTCAAAATGGGAACACCTTTATCGTACGTTTCATAGACGGCGATGGTCCGACCACCCATTTCAATTTCATAAGCTGGGCTCGGGGCAGCAAACGGATTGCTGGAAGGAGCCGGCTGGGGCGAAGTTGCACCTGTCGCGGACTTCTTAGTAGGCTTTTGCGAATTGCCTCCGAACGGATCGGCAGCGCCAATTCCAGCACTGCCGAAAGGATCATTTGGGTTGCTCGGTCCACCAAAAGGATCACCGTCACCCGGCCCTCCAAACGGATCGTCGCTTGGGCCAGCCGGGCCGCCAAAGGGATCGTCGCTGGAGCCGAATGGATCGTTGCTACGATTGTTATTTCCACTGCCAAAGGGATCATCGTTGTTAGAGGCCGCAAATGGATCTCCGGCATTTGAATTCGAGCCGACAGGGAAGATGCTGCGAAGCCACTCAGCTGGTATGCCGTTGCCAACTTGCGGGTTTTCGATCAATACAACCAACGTGTCGGCCACCTTCTCCTGATTGGCAACTCGAGATTCCAGCTGTTTGCGCAATTCGGCAAGCTTCTTTTCAGCCGCAGCGATTTGCGCTTTAGCCTTGCTCGCATCCTGATCCAATTGATACGAGATGATTGCTTTCAATGCTTGGCGTGCTTTTTCACGCGTATCGTTATCGCTTGTATTTCGCAGAACCTTAGCGATTTTGGAAAACTGTTTGCGCATATCCATCGGCGAGGGTTTGCTCTGAACCAGTCCCATATAAAAACTTAGTTCAGGTCGTTTGGACATTGCGTCGAGTTGATTTTGTGTGGCTTCAATCCTGAGTTCGATACTTTTAACGTTTGGGTGCTCGGCTCCCAGCTGGGCCGCCATGACCTTCCGCTCGATTTGTAGTGCTGAGATCGAATCCTTCAACTTCTGAATTCCGGAGAAGGAATACGAACGGTCTAATTCTGCGCTTTCTTCCTGTGATATTGCCGGAGGAACGAAGTATGCCAGACTGGCAACGAAAACTAGAATCTTAAACCGCATGCCTAGGTGTAACACGAGTATTTCTCCTGGTGGTTAGAAATCGGTTGTGGTTGGATGCTATTGTTGAGAAAGAACGTTTCGGTGAATCGCCTCGAGTGCTTCGGCGCGTTTGGCGATTTCAGAAATTTTTGTATCTAAAGGTTGCACCTGAGGTTGGTGATCTTGGCGGCTTGCGTAGTAAAGTGAGTATTCAAGAGCCGTTCTCTGTGAGGACCTGTTCACTTGGTCCAACTGCTGATCGAGGCTTTGAAGACCCTTAAAACAATCAACGCGTTGATCGAATTCTGCACGTAACCACGAATAATCTTCGTTTGATAGGCTTACGCTTGGCGTGCTGGCGCCCGGAGTTTCATCAGGTGCTCCGTTTGTCGAGTTATCCCTGGACTGGAGTGCCCGAGATTGATTTACATCTTTGGTCTGGTCTCGGGAAACAAGCAGTTGCCAAGCTGCAGAACAGGAAATGATGATGAGCATGACTGCGGTGGTAGCTATGGCGATCCGACTGCGCCCGTAGGGTCGGTCCTGCGTAAGGCGGATTTTGCCTTGCTGGATGCGGCTGAGAATGTCTTGAAGCTTATCAGCGACTGCCTGGGCGGACGCAGGGCGACGCCCCGGCTTCTTGGCGAGCAGAAGATCAATCAACCGGCTGAATTCGAGTGGGACTTCGGAGTTGACCTGTTGAATGCTCCGGTGGGGCTTGCTGCAAATGCAATGGAGAACACCCATAGCCGATTCAGCTCGAAACGGCGGATGGCCGCTCAGCATGAAATACAGCATGCTACCCAGTGCGAATAGATCGCTAGAGGGCGTGATCTTCGAGCCATTCGCTTGCTCCGGGGACATATAGTGCGGCGTGCCCGCGACAATGCCGGTCTGTGTTAGTGAGGCGTCGTCGGCAGTTCGGGCTAGCCCAAAGTCGCTCAAGATCGCGCGATCGGTCTCACTTTCGAGCAGGATATTGGATGGTTTTACGTCGCGGTGAACTAGTCCTTGGTCGTGCGCAGCCGCAAGTGCTGCAGCCGTCTGATGACCGATGCGTAGTGCATCGACCATACTGATCGGGCCCGTCGAGTCTACGCGGGACTGCAGAGATTGGCCAGGTACATACTGCATCACCAGATAGGATGTCTGCTGCGAATCAGCAACGTTGTAAATGGGAATGACGTTTGGGTGGAGTACCGCCGCCGCGGCCTGAGCTTCCCTGGCAAATCGACGCCGCGCGGCCGCACTGCGCGACAGATGTTCGGCAAGTACCTTGATCGCAACCACTCGGTTAAGTTCTGTATCGATCGCCTTGTAGACGACTCCCATGCCACCTTGGCCAACGATGCACTCGATATCGTAGCGGTCTAAACGGCCAAGTAACTCCGGATGCGAGGCTGGAGCAAGTTCAATTGGTGCTGGCGGTTCGCCGGAGTGATGGGAATAGTCGTGTAAGTCATCGGGTTGTAGGCCGCGCAGTTCAGCTAAAAACTCACCGTCGTCAGCAAGGCAGTGCAAATCGAGTTGCCGCCTGAGGTCTGCGGAGGTTTCGACATGGTCGAGCAGAGTTTGGTATTCGGCCGAATCTTCATCGAGCTCGCATAATCGCTGGATGGTGTTGTCTTCGATGTTCATGATTGTTCTCCCAATTGAGAGCTAGCACCATGGTGGGTTAGGTCGCGATCGTTGAGTTCTTCTTCTTTTAACAGTCGAGCGGTTTGAGACTTGAGTTTCGCCAACACGCGAGCTCGAGCCGCGTAGACGCTCCCGATTCGGAGACCCAGTCGGTCAGCGACCGTTTCACACGTCTGTCCTTCCACGGCGGTAAGCCAGAATGCTTGCCAAGTCGATTGAGCGACCTGAGTTTTGACTTGGGAAGCACAGTGGCGAAACACCTCGCGGCGGTATTGAGCGTCAGAGAGTTCGTCGTCAGTCAACTCAGCGGTAGCTTGTTGATCAATCCGCCTGAGGTTGCTTGTTCCACCCGACGACGGTTGGCGGCCGCGGCGCTTGAGTTGGTTAATCAGGTGGTTCTTCGCAATTGTCCGTAGCCAGGTCCTGAAGCGTGGCCGTCCCGATTCTGGTCCCGGTGGCTCCCAGTCCGCGATGCTGCGCGAGACGCTTACGAGGACCAGTTGGACCAGCTCTTGAGCATCGGAATGTTGCATGCCGTTGCGGCGTGCAAAACCATATAGGAACGGTTCGTAGCTTTCGGCGAACTCAATCCAAGCGGCTTGATCAGCATCGCCCTTGCTAGCCAGCGGCAAACGAGCGATCAAGCTGTGCCGGGTATCCGGAATGCCTGCCATGTGTTGCTAGCCGTGAAAGAACGTGAAACGAGAGACTCGGACCGCGCGGGGTGAGTTCCCAAGTCTGCTACTGCAGATCGGAACTGAGATGGCAAGCTGGGAGCCGTGCCACCACGAACCACGCGTCTCATCAGGTTAACACATCCAAGCGGACGGATTCTGACAGGCAAATTTGAAAGAAAGTAGGATTTGTTGCGAGAGTGGGCGTTCTCCCACGGCACGATCTTAGATGTAGCTTCACTCTCCCCCGAATCCGGGCGAGCCCCAGCGAGGCAAGGAATCGGGGGAGATGAGGGGGCTAAGACTTTTGTCTTGCTTCGATGGCTTGGACGATTCTTGCTCGGACGCTTTGGGGATTGCGGAGGACCTCGTAGCCTGGGATTCGCAGAATGTTGTAGCCGAGTTCACCCAAGCGTTTATCCCGCTGCTGGTCTCGTTTAGCACCGCTTTCTGTTAGATGATCTTTCCCATCGACTTCGATGATTAACTTCAAGGCAACGCAGCAAAAATCAGCCGTGTACCGTTCGATCGAGTATTCACGTCGAAACTTCTGACCGCAACAGCGGCGATTGCGAAGCATCTCCCAAACGGCTTGAGCAAATTCGTTGGCGGTCTTGCGTTGGTCGCGAGCAAACTGAGTCGCCTCCGGGTTGCGTCGGCGTTTTGCCATGTTGTTTACCCCTCACCCCCAGCCCCTCTCCCCAACAGGCTGACTCGCTTGG
>DNPC01000887.1 GCA_003501565.1 Planctomycetaceae bacterium
GCGGTGATGACCCATTCAAGACCGGTGGTGGTGACGATCCATTTAAGACCGACGCTGGCGACCCATTTACGTCCGGCGGTTCTGGATTCTAAGCGAGCCCACCAGAGTATCGATGATCTGCTAGCTACGCCTTCTTGAGGACACGTTTCTCGTCGCGATACCAATACGTCGTGCTAGCGGATAGCTGTGGGCGTAACTTGTAGAGTTTCTAGGCTTGCTGTTTTATTCTGCTTCGGCGGACTCTGCTTCGGTAGCTTCCGCGTCTGCCCCAGCAGCCTCTGCCTCGGGAGTCTCTGCCTCGCTAGCCTCTGCCTCGGTAGCTTCTGTCTCTGGCGATGCGAATAGCGGTTTGTAGATCTTTTCTTTGACCAGCAACAGTGCCACCAACAGGATCGCAATTGAGCTGATCCACAGGGCCAGGTCATAGATTCTGCTGGGTGCCAGGCGCTGGTCCAGCCGCCAGTATCGGAAGTAGATCGCTGCGAAGTCGACGATCAGCAAAATCACGACAGTTGCTAGCCCTCCGACAATCACCATCCAAGCTGGATCTTTGCCGAGCAAGAAAACCACCGCCCAGACAGCTGGCAACAACCACGCCAGGATCGCGATCGCCTTCGAACGCGAAGTGGGGTTTTGGAAGTCGAACAGTCCGATGCGTCCAAACGCATCGGCGTACAGACGAGTCCAAGCGGCCAAGGCGGCGAACAGCGTCGAATAAAGCACGACAATGGCGCCAACAACGAACACGCTTCGTGCCCAAGGGCCAAGCGAATCGGTGTACATGTTGCCGAGTACCGAAATGAGTTGATCGCTCGCAGGCTCGAGGCCTTGGCGATTCAGGATGGCAGCTCCCAGCAGGTAAAACATGGTCGTCATTGCGGTATACGCTAACATCGCCAACAGTGCATCCCAGTACATAACCCGGATCCATCCGCGTGCTCTTTCTGCCCATTCGGGAGAGTTGTCATTTGGGCCGGTGTATGCCGCATAACCTTTTTCAATCAACCAGTAGTTGTAGGCCATTATTTCATCGCCGCCGACTCCGGTGATGCCAAACGCTCCAATAGCCGCGACCAAGATGACCCCGGCTGGAATGCTGGGAGTCAGTCCGGCATTTATCTCGGACGAAGTGATTGCAAAGTCCGTAAACTGGACGGCGATTAAAGAGGCGAGCGTGAAAAGCGTGAATCCACCGATCATGATCAAAGAGGATTTCTCGATTAGCTGATAGTAGCCGCGGTAGATCAATAGTGATACCGAGCCGGATACAACAAACGCCGCAAGCACTCTTGGCAGACCCGATTGTAGTGCTGGGAAGAAGATTGCGAGGGCGAGTACCACGCCGCCGATAATACCGCCCAGCTGAAGCATCTTTGCCATCATCAGCGCGAGCCACGTCCAGATGGACCAATTTGCTTTTCCGATTTTAGGGCCGGGCAGAGTGTTGAGCGACTGCATGGTCGACTCACCCGAGCTGATCGCATGCTTACCGAACTCGAGTTGTACAGCGACCTTAACCAAGCAGCTAAATATGATGAACCACATCAGTACAAAGCCCGCTTTGGCACCTACCAGCGTTGTGGCGATTAGCTCGCCAGACCCCACAATGGAAGCTGACAGGATGAACCCTGGACCGATGTACTGCAGCATGCCTGTAAAGGTCGTCGGGGGGGACTGAATCTTCGAATGATCGAGTGCATAGGGATCATGGACAGGCATAGTTGCTGACTTTACCAAGAAGCAATCGCCTCGCGAGAAATCGATCTGCTCGGGGCTACCGCTTCCATCGGTTAGGGGTTTGATAAGCGCGATGTTTGAGGAGCGACCTCACATCATAGCGTCCCAGCGGGCTGGCGGGGGAAGTCAAAAACGCTAGCGGGACTGGGCGATACCAAGGTGCTGCCTACAATGTTCCCGACCGGTCGACGAGCCGGTCTGGACGAGAATATTCCTTAACCGTTTTATCTCGCGTAAACCTGTTTCTTTGCGAAAGTGCCGTAAATGATCGTTGGTGTACCCGCCGAAGTTAAGTCTGATGAGTACCGCATCGGCATGCTTCCGGTTGGCGTTGAAGAGTTGGTCGCAGCGGGCCACCAGGTCATTGTCGAAGCGGGGGCCGGGCTGGGATCTGGGTTGGCTGATCATTCGTACCTAGCGGCCGGCGCCGAAATGGTTTCCAGCGGAGCTGATGTTTACTCTCAGGCTGATCTAGTTGTGAAGGTCAAAGAGCCTCAGCCGGAGGAATACCCCTTGATTCGGCCTGGACAGCTACTGTTTACCTATTTTCATTTTGCTGCTAGCCGCGATCTCACGCAGGCAATGCTGGATACCGGAGCGACCTGTTTGGCTTACGAGACGCTGCGCGACAGGCACGGTCAACTGTCACTGCTAACTCCGATGAGTGAGGTGGCTGGGCGAATGAGCATCCAGGAGGGCGCGAAGTTCTTGGAGCGGCCACAAATGGGGCGTGGCATCTTACTCGGTGGCGTGCCCGGAGTTCCACCAGCGCACATTACCGTGCTTGGTGGCGGCGTAGTCGGTGCCAATGCAGCGAAAATTGCCGCCGGGTTTCAAGCAGATGTTGCGATCCTGGATGTCAACATGGACAGGCTGCGATATCTCGATGACGTGATGCCCGCAAACGTCAATGTGCTGTTTAGCGATCGGCATACGATACGTGATCAACTGAAATTGGCTGATCTGGTCGTTGGGGCCGTCTTGTTGCCTGGCGCAAAAGCCCCACACTTGGTCCGCAAGGAAGATCTGCGATTTATGAAGCCGGGGAGCGTTATTATCGATGTTGCAATCGACCAAGGCGGCTGCGTAGAGACCAGCCGTCCGACTACCCACAAAGAGCCAACGTATCTGGTCGATGAAGTCGTGCACTACTGCGTTACGAACATGCCCGGTGCCGTCGGAAGAACTAGTACATTTGCGTTGTGCAACGTCACGCTACCTTGGGCATTGATGTTGGCCAGCGATCCGGTTGGCAGCATTAGCAAAGACGGACCGATGGCTTCTTCGGTGAATGTAATGTCAGGCAAAGTAACACATCAGGCTGTCTCGGAGACGTTCAGTTTTCCCCTGTGTGAATTGCCGGCGTGAGAAACTGGATTCAAGAAAAAAAGTAGATGACTAGTACAAAACAAAGTGTTGCAGTCGAGTGGATAGGTGAGCAAGACGGTTTCTTGCGGCTATTGGATCAGACCCTGCTGCCG
>DNPC01000806.1 GCA_003501565.1 Planctomycetaceae bacterium
CGCCCAACGCCAGCTTGCGTGTTCATCGTCTGGAGGTTGCGGCGACTTGTCCCAATGCGCCTCACGAGACTGGGGTGTCACTGAAGAATTTTCACTACAGGGCTGTCACCTCAGGCCACCAACCCGGGCTTTCACCTGGTATGCCGCCCCAGTGATATCACCGCAGCGATTTCACCGCAGCGATGTCACTGCCTGTAGGCGGATCTGGACCAGTCATTACACTGTCGCGGGCGCAGAATTGCCAGCTTTTGGCCACCGTAGGCAGGTTTCCAATACGGTCGTGACACCTGGTGACCCGCTTCAAGCCGCTAGTGGGCTTGCGTCAGGGCAGCGCGGTACAGCTCTAACGAACGCGACTCTTGTGACGATTCCTAGTCCTTGGTCTTGCGCTATACCTCTACTTAGCACTTACGATTACAGACCATGTCGACCACGAATCAGATAGTCCGGACGGATGTCAGTAGTACCGCTACTGAGACGACAGTGGCCGACGAGACTTCCCCGGCTGGCAATGAACTGTACAACCGGAACTTCTTCTTGGCTGCCGCGAGTCAAACATGCTTCGTGGTCGCCAACACCCTGATGGCGCACTATGCACGCTGGATCGAGTTCCTGGACGGGACAGTGCGTGACGTAGGCTGGGTGATGAGTTTCGGTGCTATTTTCGGCGTGTTCTTTCGGCCGTGGATCGGCCAGTGGATCAATCGCTTCGGTGCCAAACGTATGTGGATGGGCGGATTCTGCTTTTTTGCAATCGGCGCAGTCGGAAACCTGGTGACTTATGACATTGGGCCGTTAATCTTTATCCTCCGATCCATCGTTGTGCTCGGTGCGTCAATCGTATTCGCCAGTGGACTAACGTACATCTCGCATGTCGCTCCATCCCACCGACAGGCCGAAGCCATCGGAATCGTCGGCATTGGAGGCTTCGTCGGAATGTTGATCGGTCCTGTCGCCGGCGATGTTTTGCTAGGTGTTGGCGAGCGCCAGAGGGCCGACTTTACGATGCTTTTTGTAGTCGCAGCGCTCGGCAACTTGCTCACGATCATCTTGGTGAGCCGTTTGAAAACGCCTATGCGTGCAACGCATTCAAGCCAGCTTTCTGCCCGAGCTTTTGTAAAAAGCGTCATCAGGAACTGGCCGGGAACGATCCTGCTGGTCGATTTGGTCTTTGGTCTATGCATGGCTATACCGTTCGGTTTTTTAGCCAGTTACATTGACGAAGTTCCACTGGTGATCCCCGGCGTGAGCATCATGGGGTTTTATTTCTGGTGCTATGCTGGATGCGGCATCTTCTTAAGAATCGTTGGCCGTCGGCTGCCAGAGAACTTTGGCAGACGCAGGGTTTTGCTGGCAGGCTGTGCGATGATGGCGGCTGGCTTGGCTAGTTTTGCTTTCGTTACCGCGGAAGCCCCAGCGCTTATCGGGATACCCGCAACGCTAAGCGGACTCGCGCATGGGTTGATGTTTCACACGATGACAAGCCTGACGCTGTCAAAGTTTCCAGCCGAGGAACATGGTACTGGATCGTCATTGGCCTTAATGATGCTGGACGTTGGAACGATCTGCGGCGCTCCTTTGTTGGCGATGTTGGTTGATTGGTTTAACTTTGAAAACATGTTTCTAATTGCTGCCGGCATCGTCGCGGCAGTTGGCATCGTCTACTGGATTGCACCGGGTTCGGAAGAAGCCTAGGTGACAGGTTGAAGGCTGTTCGACGGAGCCTGACGTACGGCCTACGGCCGCAGCGAGCCTAAGGTTGTTCGCCCGAAGAATCTGCGCTCGAGGCCGCAGTCATTTTTGCTGCCTCGATGGCTTCGAGACTCTCTTGTACCAGTCCGTCTTGGAGATACTTCTGCAGCAAATCGCGTGTTGACTTGAACATACGATCAACCCTCAGCTGCGCATATCGCGGCAGATCTCCTGAATCCAAGAACGCTGATTGGATCTCCACCAAACGACTAGCCATCTCGCTGTAATTGGTAAGAGCACGGAGTTCCGCCAGGGTTTCCTCCGCCTCCTTGATACGATCATTCTTTAGATGCAATTTAATGCGAGCTGCTAAGAGATTCCGCAGCCCGATCAGATCAATGATTTCAACCTGAAACCCTCGAACAAACGCCTCGATCTCCAACCGTGTCGTATCATCGGATAACTCGGCCACCTCAACCTGTTTGAGTCCAGGCACCATCGACAGGCTACCGAGCACCTGTTCACCGCTTTTGACGTAGACCCAAAGCAG
This sequence comes from Planctomycetaceae bacterium, assembly GCA_003501565.1. Classification (GTDB taxonomy): domain Bacteria; phylum Planctomycetota; class Planctomycetia; order Pirellulales; family Pirellulaceae; genus Aureliella. The sequence goes on from DNPC01000806.1 coordinate 2,243, forward strand.
CGGATGAGTGAGAGTGATTTCATCATCCGACGTATTCACTGCCTCTTCGAGCTTTTGTCTCTTTTGCTCAGCCGCCAAATTCGTCGCACTACCCTCACCAAGCGGCGACTCTGGCGTTTCACTCGAGGCCTCCGAAACCTTGGCCTGCTCCTCTGCCGCCTGCAGCGCATCGAGTTCCCTCTGGGCCCGAAGCTTGGCTTGCTTTACGTCTGCTGGCAAAACTCGCACCGGTCGCTTCGGCACGGCTATCGGAAATCTGCCACGCCAATCCGTTTGTCCCAGCAAAGTAAATTCATCGGTCAGGAGATCACGCTGATATACGAAACAACCCGGTTGCGGCTTGCCCGTGCCACGAACGACTACCTCAATCTCGGTTTCGTCAACAACAGGGCGGACTTTAAGTAACACGCGTTGAGTACGCCTATTTCGTCGCCCCATCAACCCAGGGCCATTCGAATACGAGTAAACGTTTGCCCTGAGCTCCTCTGAAGCAACGTCAGTTATCGCAGCGAAGGTCCAGGATTGTGGCTGCAAGAGCGTAGGTGCACCATTTCGGCTGTCGCGACGTACAATTGGATGCATCAGGTCGCCGACATGGACCGAGGCGGGGTTGTTTGTGTTAAGTATCAAACCACCTGCTTTGAGCAGCAATTCTGCCGATGAGCTAGTCGCATCTTCCACCCGCGCAACCGGAGCGAACGCGCGTGCCATCGCTGAAGCTGACTCTCGCGCCAACGATTCCCACCGCAAGGCTGTATGTGTCACCACGGGGCCTTCGTACTGCATCGGGCAATCGAATTCCCTGACCGAGACCTGCAGGGCGTCCGCCTTCTGGGAAATCAGCATGACCATCAATTTGTCGGCACTTCGCAACAGCCAGTCAATCTGTCCTGGTAGCTGCGTTTGCAATACGCGAACATTCTCCAAGTCATTTGGAAGCTGGCGTTTGCGAAGCAGCAGGGCAGGCTGATTTCCACTCAGTACGTCGGCGATCAATAGATCGCTTGTGGCTGCCTTCGATGCTAATGCTCGCAAGCCATCATCGGCAGGAAACTGATTGAGCCGCTGCTCGAGGAACTTCAGGTTCGTACTTGAAACCGGAATCGATTCGAGCGATTCCAGAGCGGCAACCAGTGTGCGAATCGTCTTGCTTTTTGAGTTTTCAGTACTGGTTAATAATACGAAATCGTCCGCCGACAACTGTTCAATACCAGCCTGATCAATATCTCGGGTGATCAGGGGCTGCAGAGTACTCGGGGCTGGCTGGAAACTACAAGACCACGCCGCTGCAAAAGTACGATCGACGGCCCATCCTAGGTCGCGAAGATATGCCTCACGTGAAAACTCTGAAGCTGTCACCGATTTATCGAAGCAGTACCACACTTTGACGCGGTATGGCTCGTACTCATAAACGGTAACATCGTCCTGTGCCTGTGGCGCTGACATGCAGATACAGGCAAGCAACAATCCACCGATCATTGCTGGAAGACGCTTGATCATGCCAATCATTTTCGCTTTG
>DNPC01000022.1:0-5149 GCA_003501565.1 Planctomycetaceae bacterium
CGTCCCCAAAGAATCAGTCGCCGCAGCGGCCCACTCCGCTTGGCCTTGATGGGCCGCTGAGCCAAGAAACGATTGAGGTCGTCACGCAAATCACTGGCGGCTGCGTAGCGCTGATCTGGCTGGGCCGCTAAGCACTTATCAACGATCGTCGCCAGATCCTGGGGCAGGCTGCGATTTCGCTTGCCCACCGGTGTAATCGAAGATTCAGCCGCACGTCGCAACACCTCCGCCGAGCTACCGCCTTGGACCGCTGCTTCCAACGTTAGCATTTCGTACAGCGTGAGGCCGACAGCGTAGATCTCGCTCCGCGCGTCATACTTTCCATGAAACGACTCCGGCGGCATGTACTGAGGCGTGCCGATCTGATCACCCGTTTGCGTCAGCGCTTCATTGTCCGTTAGCTTAGCAAGACCAAAGTCCGCCAGCCAACATTGCCCCGATTCATCGATCAGTATATTGGCGGGCTTGATGTCGCGATGAAGTACGTTCTGAGCGTGCGCGTAGGTCAACGCATCACTCAAATCCCGCGCAATGCCGGCCGCCCATTGTTGATAACCAGGATCGATGCAGGAAACTTTAAAGGGATAGCTCTTTTCGCCGGGTTGAGCGGATACAGTCAATGGCGTGCTCGCAACCGTGTCTGCAACGGTCAGGGCAGGCTGCGGTGAGGTCTCACCCAGGGAAAAACCACAATCCGCGGCAGAATCTGCAATTCCAGATGCCGAGCCGGAAACCGTCGGGACACCCGAATCATCACTAAGGATCTCACGCAGGCTGCGACCACGTACGTAGTCCATGACATAATAATGCACCGAATCCTGGTTGCCGATTCCAAAAACCGGAACGATGTGCGGATGCCGCAGTCGAGCCGCCGCGCGAGCTTCGACTCGAAACCGCGCAAGCCGCTTCGGTTCGTCAAGCTCTCTACCGGCCAGCACTTTGATCGCGACACGGCGGCCCAGAGAACGATGGACCGCTTCGTATACGATCCCCATTCCCCCACGCCCGATCTCACGAACAAGCGTATAGTCATCGAGCCCGTCCAAGTCAGCCGGCAAGCCTACGTCGATTTGGGGTGGTTGTTTCAATTCCTCCAGGAGCTGAATGTTCGCGAGCAGTTCGCGAAGCTCTTCGGCTTTGTCAATCGATGTGCATTTGGAGACGAATGCTTCCACACTTGGTCGCTGACCATCCCGAAGCGCACGCGAAAACTCTTCCGCCAAAGCGTCGATTTGTTCTGAGTCTTGGCTGTTGGGGATTGTCATTAATTCGCGTTGCCAGACAAGTTGACAGTGTGCCTCGTTGACAGTGTGCCTCGTTGACAGTGTGCCTCGTTGACAGTGTGCCTCGTTAACGGCGTGCCTCGTTAACGGCGTGCCTCGTTATGGTGTGCGTCGCTACACCGGACTTACTCACCAGGCGGCTCGGCCACGCCTCTTGGTTGGGACGGTCTACCGTAATTGGAGGCCGCTTCTTGCTCCTTCATCGACTGTGCTAGCCTTGCCATGGCTCGCAGGTATCGCTTGCTGGCCGCTGAGGTTTCTATGCCGAGCACCGATGCCGTTTCGACGTTGGAGAGTTCCTCGAAATGCCGCAGGGCAATGACCTCGCGATCAATCGGATCCATCTTCTCGATCGTTACCTTTAGTTGTTCGATACGTTCTGCTCTGGCGACTAGCTCACTTACACCCGTTCGCTGCCCAACTAGGTTTGCAGCAATTGCAAGGGACGTTTGAGCTGAACCCAGCGGTGCCTGCAGGCTAATACGTTCTTTTCGTACATCGCGTTTCTCGGTTTGGACGTGCTCTCGATACAGATTCACGACCTGCTGGGTAACCACTAGCCGCAACCACAAAAACGGCGACATTTCTTGCTTAGCAAAGTGGTCGAGTCTTTGCGACGCGGCCACAAACGCATCCTGCAAAACGTCGGATTCCGAGAATCTACCAGCGAGCCGATAATCCAGTCGGAATTGAACAATCCGCTTGAGCCGACTCCTGTATTCCGAAAACAGCTTCGCCAGCGTTTCGGTACTACCTGCCCGCATCGCCGCGGCGTCACCAACACCTGAACTGGAACGATCGGAATTTTCGGTGTGTTCGAACATTGTTGTCCTGGTCCTTGACCTGAGTGAAAATCAGCGGACCTGTCGTCGTCATCGGCCCGCCCCGAAAGCTACTTTTCCAGGGCGATTTTTAAACACCGCTCGCGGCTGTAGGTACCGTTTTTCCAAGTTTTCTCTGCCTGACCACCCTACAGACGGGCATCACTGGCCAAGTATCGCTTTGCCTTGGATACGACTAACGAGTGTTTCTCGCCCGCCCATCAGGGCCCGGGATTCCTTGCTACCGACGTCGCATCAGAATTCCGCAAACTGATTTCCAGTCAATTTCCCGGCAAATTTTTCCTCCGCGGTGTCCTCTATGGCTACCGGATCCCGTTTGGGTACTTAGCGATTCACGAAAACACTGCTGACCGAAAACTATCTCGAGGAACTTAACATGCTTAAGAAACTACTCGCTACCGCATTGATTCTGTCCGTTTCGGGACTTTCCTATGCAGGTGAGGACGAAGGAAAAGGCAAAGGCAAACGTGGGCAAGCTGGTAACCGGGCTGGAGCAGGTGGTGCATCCGGGCAAGCTGGCCGACGTGGACGGCCTGGTGACGCAGCGAAAGGCGGGAATGCGCAAGATGGAAACCAAAGACGCGGCGCGATGATGGGCGGCGATCCCAATGTTATTGCGGGACGCATGATGCAAGCTTTCGATAAAGACGGTGACCAGCAGCTAAGCAAAGTCGAGCTAGTTGCCTTGATCACCTCGATGCAACAGCGTAATCCTCAGATGCGTGGGCAAGCAGGACGTGGCGGTGATATGCAAGATCGCATGCGCGGCCGTCGTGGTGGCCAGAATCCAGGTGGTAATGGCCGCGGTCGCGGCGGGAACCAAGAAGCGAAAGTCGGCGGCGACATTCCACAACGACCCGGGAAAAAGTCCGGTGGCGACCGCAGCGATGCATAGCCGTCTGGCCGGACGAATGTAATCTACGGAGAAGAGCTGCCAGGCGGTCCGGCTTGCGGTCCCTCCCGACCGTCTCAACTGACACCACAGACCATTCACCCAGGTACAAATCAATGCTAAGAACAGCGCTACTAATTGGGCTGATTGCAGCAGTTGCAAGCGTCACACTAGATGCACCTACGTGCTTCGCAGACGGCGACCTATCGCGTGAACAAGTGCAGTTCTTCGAAACGAAAATCCGGCCCGTCCTAATCCGCGAGTGCTATGGCTGCCATTCGCGGCAAACCGGTAACGCCCGTGGCGGATTGCAACTCGATACGGAACAACTCTTGCTAAACGGTGGCAGCTCGGGACCAGCGATCGTTCCGGGCAACCTGAACGAAAGTCTGCTCTACACCGCGATCACCTACGAAGACTTCGAAATGCCACCCAAGCGGAAGTTACCTCCTTCCGTGATCGCGGACTTCCGCAAGTGGATAGAAATGGGCGCCCCCGATCCTCGAAAAACTGATGTCGCCGAGATCAAGAGTTCCGTTTCGCAGGAAGACATCGAACTGGCCCGCGAGACATTCTGGGCTTACCGGGCTGTCGAACAAACCACGATCCCAAAAACCGAAGGCGGTTGGGCAAGTTCTCCGATCGACCACTTCATCTACGACTCGCTCGATGCTGCCGAGCTGCAGCCTGCCGCAGACGCACAGGCCTCCGTCGTGCTTCGGCGACTGTGTTTTGATCTCATTGGGCTGCCCCCAACACCTAGACAACTATCGACGTTTGAAAAAATGTGGCAGGCCGATCCTCAAAAGGCCGTCGAACACGTCGTCGATCGCCTGCTTGAAACAGATCAGTTTGGTGAGCGCTGGGGTCGACATTGGCTGGACGTAGCTCGCTACGCCGAATCAACGGGCCGCGAAGTCAACGTGACGTATCCGCATGCATGGCGCTATCGCGACTTTGTGATCGATTCCTTCAATGCAGACAAGCCCTTCGATCATTTCATCAAGCAACAATTGGCCGGTGATCTATTGCCGGTCGAAGGTAACCAAGAGTGGACCGAAAACTTGGTTGCCACCACATTCCTCGCGATCGGCTCCAAGAATGTCAACGAACAAAACCGCTTGCAGTTTGAGGCGGACCTGGTTGATGAACAAATTGATGCTACGACCCGGGTCTTTCTGGCAACGAGCGTTGCGTGCGCCCGCTGCCATGACCACAAATTTGATCCTATTCCTCAACAGGATTACTACGCCCTCGCCGGAGTGTTTGCGAACATGACAACTTACTGGGGTAATCCCCCCAGTGAGTACGGCAATTTCAGCCCAGCACAACGCAAGCGTAACAGCAGTCTGCTGCGGCTACCGATTGATGACCCGAATCCGTACGATCAGCGATATACGCGCGGTGAACTTGACGAGTTGAAGGGTGAAATTGACGACCTGCTAGAAGAAGCGGTCCAGAGCCGTCGTTCGGCTGTCAGTTCCGGCAATGCGCAGGCGCTTCGGGCACGATTAGTGCGGCTCAACAGATTGTCGGACTTGACCGCAAAGCTGGCGGTGGTGGACGAAAATGGTAAACCGCTAAGTTATTGCATGGGAGTCCAGGAAAAAGGTTCGCCACGTGATGTTCGCATGCTTGAGCGTGGCGAAATCGATTTACCCGCACAGTCTGTCTCGCGAGGTTTTCCGCAGGTCCTCACAAACAGCGCCCTGGCGATCCCTGAAGATTCTAGTGGCCGACTGGAAATCGCACAGTGGATCGCCGACCCAGAGAATCCGCTTACCAGCCGAGTAATGGTCAATCGCATTTGGCAGCACATGATCGGCCAAGCAATCGTTCCAACCACGGAGAATTTTGGGGCGACAGGCCAAACACCCTCGCATCCAGAACTCCTCGACTACTTGGCGAACGAATTCGTGCACTCAGGGTGGTCGGTCAAACACGTGATTCGGCTGATTGCTTCCAGTCGCACATATCGGATGCAATCCGTTTTTAACGAAAACTATCACGAACAAGATCCAAACAATCGCCTGCACTGGCGTGCCAACCCGCGGCGTCTTGAGGCGGAAGCCATTCGCGATGCCATGCTGATGGTCTCTGGCGAACTTGATTTGGAACGCCCCCGTGGAAGC
>DNPC01000022.1:5204-6918 GCA_003501565.1 Planctomycetaceae bacterium
CCCCCGTGGAAGCGAGGTTGCGAAGGCCGGGTATTCAACCGTTCGCGAAGGAGTACTTGGAGATGCGCGCGAGAAGGTTCAGAAGCAGGTTGCAGCAATTTCTGATCAGTTCCGGCAGTCTTTCCGCCAACAACTCGCCCAGCGACGCTCACGACTCGAGGGCGGCCAGCGAAGGAATGGACGTCCGCAATTCCCAAGCAAGGCGGAACGCCAAAATATGATTGCGAAGGCGACTGAGAAAGTGACCAACGAGCTCGACATGGAAGAAGCCAAGTTTCGTAGTGTCTACTTGCCAATCGTACGCAACGAAGTCCCTCGATCTATGGAGGTATTTGATTTTGCTGCGGCCGATACCATCACGGGAGTTCGCGAAACTTCACAAACTGCCGGCCAAGCCCTTTATATGCTCAACAATGAATTTGTTGTCGGCCAAAGCCAAGCGGTGGCCAAGCGCATTCGAAACAGCGCCTCAACTTTACCGCTTCAGGTGAACCTAGCCTTTCAGGTAATCTTGGCTCGACAACCGACTTCAGCCGAACAGAAGATGTCGACAAAGTTCCTGCGCTCTTACGCGCAGCAGTCTGACACAGATCTCGATAGCTTTGAAGCATTCTGCCAAAGCCTTTTCAGTACCGCTGAGTTTCGGATTGTTGATTAGCAAGTCCAAGTTAAAGCGTTCACCCTAAACTCGACGATTGGCAGTTGTGTTGAGCGTAATCGTCAGACTGTTGGCCCCCTACTTCATCGCGGAAACCTCACTGGAGCAAAGTCATGATATCCCGGAGAAGCCTACTGAAAAACCTCTCGGCCGGGTTCGGATACTTGGCGTTTGCCTCACTGGCAGCTCGGCAAGCTGCTGCAGAAGATAAGCCAACCAACCCGCTCGCGGCGCGAAAACCGCACTTTGCTCCGCGTGCAAAGCGAGTGATTTTCCTATGCATGTCAGGCGGGCCAAGCCATGTTGATACTTTCGACTACAAACCCCAGCTTGCGATCGACGATGGCAAGCAAGCTCGCTATGGTGGGCGGTTGCTCAAGAGCCCCTGGGAGTTCCGTCAGCGTGGTTCAAGCGGTCTGTGGATCTCAGATTTGTTCCCAAGCGTCGCCAAGCATGCGGACGACCTGTGCCTGATTCGATCCATGAACTGCGACCAACCGGTTCATACTGGTGCAATCACTCAGATGCATACCGGGACCGCTCAGTTCATCCGACCAAGTCTTGGTGCCTGGACGCTGTACGGGCTGGGAACTGAAAACGACGACCTGCCGGGCTTCGTTTCGATTAGCCCGCCAAGTGGCAATGCAGGCGTATATGGCTCCGCTTTCTTACCCGCGATCTACGGCGGCACCAAAGTTGGCCGCGGCGGACGCGCGGCCCGATTTGCGCAAATGCAGCCTTCCGAAAGCGTGCCGGATCTCAAGAGCGAGCATCAATCACGAGTCGCACAGCGCAAACAACTCGACTTTGTGCAGTCGCTTAACCGTGAGCATCTCGCACGACAAGAATATTCGCCAGAGATCGAAGGCGTTATCGAATCTTACGAACTCGCATTCCGCATGCAAGACGCGATGCCCGACGTGATGAATCTATCCGGTGAGTCGCGAGAAACCCTAGAACTCTATGGGGCCGCCGATGGCCCTACGGCAAGCTTTGGAAAGCAATGTTTGCTCGCGCGGCGACTGGCCGAAGCGGGAGTTCGCTTTGTTGAAATTA
>DNPC01000112.1 GCA_003501565.1 Planctomycetaceae bacterium
CGGCGGGGGGCATCACCGGGATAGGCTCGATAGGAAATGGGAGCACAAAAGTGATCAGCCCGATATCTTCGGACGTGCGGTCAGCTTTGAAGTCTACGAGTCGAGCTGGTACCGTCTTGATGCTCGACCCATGAAAGAGATCAACCGTTAATTGAGACCCAGGAGTCATGTCGCGGAATAGATGCCCGCAGGTGAGGACAAGAGCTTCATCGCCGTGTGTGTGAACCACCGTTCCGGTTCCGTAGGCAGTCGTGTTGCGCTCATCCACGCGAATGCGAACCGTCGCCAGACGCGCTCGTTCGATTGCATCGGCAGGTGGCTGTTTCGGGCTTTGCGGTGCCTGGAGGCGTTGATTCGCAAGAGCGATCGAAGGTTCAGATTGGCCGCGAACAATCATCGCGTCTTGAGGGCGGACGGACAGGGCCGCATCTGAGTTGACTTGGTTACGTACGAGAGGATTGGCTTGAGGAGCTTTCGCGGGTCTTGCCGGACCGCCATTGACCCGAATCAGCCGCTGATGCAGGACTTTGTAGCTCGCCACTCCGACGATACGATCAACTTCGCGACCATTGCGCATGAAGACGAATGTGGGGAGGTTCTGAACATTTAACTTAGCAGTCAGTTGCGAGTGTTGGCTCGCGTCAACGGCCTGTATATCCCAGCCTTCGGATTGGAGACGCTGGGTAGTAGGCGCCATCTGTCTACATGGCCCGCACCAGTCGGCGGTAAAGTGGAGAACTTGGCAATTCGGATTGCCGGAAACGAAGGCAGTCAAGAAAACCGGCAAAAACAAACTGGCCATTGGGTCCCTCCGACGGCAGTGAAAAGCGCGGATAGGACCCGCGCGTAATATATGATGGGCAGCCATGCCCGAGTCGGAGTGTCGCGACTGAACAATATGGTCGCAAGTGCAGTTTTGGGCTCAGAATGCTAGCGTGTATTCGCTGCGGGCCGGCTGGAGAAAAGCACGCCCTTTCCAGTGGCGTGCTCGAGATTCTAGGGCCTTCAGTCTTGCAGAATTAGCGATAGTTCATCGCGCTCGTTTTCCGCGTTTTCCTCTCCAAGGACGCTCGCGACGAAGCTGGAGATTCCTGTTCGGACTCGCGTGACGTCGGAGTGAAGGATTTCTCTGTCGACAGCAATCTCTAGCTTGGCTTTTGTATCTTCTGTTGACGAACTCACGTTCAACCAACCTCGGAAGAAGCCGATTCCCGCTACAACAAACGTTCCGATGGCTATCGTCCCAATGAACTTTCGTATCATTTGATTCGTTTCTTCTTTCGAGTGCGCACGACGGATCGCCGAGAGCCAGCGACCTAATGCAAGTTTGGTCGCCCTTGTGATGTCCTTTGGCTTCGCGGCGACTTGCTACGCAGGTCATCCACGTCCATTTCTAGCTTGCCCTACAAGCTTGGGAGCACGAATAATCGCCTCAGTTTCTATAAATTCGGAATATTTGCACGGATATTGCCTGTGCGGTCCAATATTAGGGTTGGCTGGGCCAAAATAATGCGAAGCGGCATGACTGAGCTCTGGTCGGTTCAATTTACAGCTGGACGATTGGGTCTTTAACTTCCGTCGAATGCACCCGAGGCAAACCGTAAACTCAGGAGGGCAAGTATGAGCTTCGCGATTGATTGGATACGGGTGACCGTTCCGCGAGCTGATTCCGCTCATAGATCTCTTCGCTACGCGGCGCTGTGTAGGCTTGCCGCCATGATTGCGGCATTCTGTGCGTGTCAAACACCCAACCGTGTGATTGCCCAACAGCGGTCCAGTAACGGCTCAGTTACGCAGTCGGGAATCATCACTTCCCGCGGGACGGATTCCCACTTAAGACTAGAGGCACCTGCGACCGGTGGTTTGCAAGGTGCTCTGATGCAGTTCAGGATGTTCCAGCGATTGCAGGAGATGTCAACGCAGGAACGGTTGCAAGAGCAACAACGCGCACAAATTGATTCGCTACTAGATGGTGTAGAGCCAGACGATTTAAAGTCGTTGGCTGAGTGGGCGAACCGCGGTGGCGATCCCGAGCAGCTGAAGGAGATGATTGAGTCGAGTGCTAGTGACAATTCGATGCTCGCCGAATTGCTTAGTCGGATGTCACCTAGCGAAGCTGCGCCCCCGCCCTTCTCTGCCCTAGATGACGGTTCAAACTCGTCGAGTGATGCGTCCAGGCGTGACTCACCGAATCCGCTAACACCTTCCGAGCCCAGCCGCCAATCACCCGACGCAGCTCCCGGGCCTAGTCCGGACGGACGAGCTAGCCGGTTCCCAAATGCCGGAGCAACTGAGCGCAATGGAGTTGACAACACGCTTGGCTCTGAACGTCGTGGTCCGCAGTCGATACCATCGACATCAAGGGGACAAGCGGCCAGCGGGGATTCGCAACGCACTACGCAAGGCGAACCCAATCCATTCCTACCTTCCAACCGCCAAGCTGGCGGCCCAGGAAGAGATGCCACCACCGGCGACTTGCGTTCACGAGTGGAACCCAGTGGTCAAGGCTCTGGTGGTCAAAGCCCTGGTGGTCAAAGCCCTGGTGGTCAATGGCCAGGTGGTCAATGGCCAGGTGGTCAACAGCCCAGCGGTCAAGGATCAGTGGAGCCGAGCTCAGATAGTTCATCAAGAAACGATAATTCATCACCCGGCATCCAACCGGGGATCGCTCCCGATAGCTCGGGTTCGAATCTACCGCAAAGCTCGCTGCGTTTTCAGGCGGACTCCTCAAGTTCGCTTCCTTCAAGAGCTGGTGATGCGACAACGCGCGATCGACAGGACGTTTTGGACCGTCTGCGGAGCCCCGAAATACAGCGGCAGTTTGATTCGCGGCAAAATTCCAACACTCCCGGTAACACAGGTGGTTCGCTTTCAGATCGACGAAGTCCGGCGGCACAGCCGCCAGGAACTTCACGTAGCAACGTCGGTCGGGCCGGCACCCGTCAAAACGCTCCAAGTCCTTCGGCGCGGGCACCTGGATTGAGTCGCTCCAGTTCGTCAAACGGCGGAGACTCAGCGGCTGCTAGCGGTATTCCTGGCGCCAGGTCGTCCGCCAGCTCAGGGTCTGCCAATGGCCGCCAGTCCCCCAATGTCCAGAATCCCAATGTCCAGAATCCCGGGATTCAGAATCCCGGCGGTCAGACTCCCGGCGGTCAGACTCCCGGGGACCTTCAGAATCCGCAGACACCGGGAGTAGATGTGGATCGCTTGAGCGCACTGCTCGGTGAAGAAATTCGTCGCCGTACTGGCACTGAGCTCAGTCCTGATGCAATGCAGCGTCTCGCCCGTCCGCTTTCAGAGATCGCTCGCAACTCGCCGCAAGGTGCTGGCGGTTGGCGGGAGTCGTTGCGGCGAGGGTTATCAGGTGGTTCACTCCCATCTACCAGTCAACCAGACACATCGGGGGCGGGCCTAGGCGACCGTAGTGTTCAAGATTTACTTGGTGAGCTATCAAGAGATCAGACGATGTTGCCCTCGCTGGCCGATTTGGCGCAATCACTTCCCAGTTCAGCACAACAAACCGACAATCAGTTGTCCAATCAACTCAAGTCGATGGTTCCTGACCAGCTAACTGAAAAGCTCGAGCGCAACGGCCTTGGTCGAACGCTCAAGGGCCTCGTGCAGGAAGCGAAAAAGTCGCCGCCTTCTTCTTCCGAAACTTCTTCGCAAGGGCTTGAGAAGTCGATTTTGTCGACGCTCAATAGCATTGGAAAGAGCTTCAGTGATGACCCCAAGAAAAGTGACAAGACGAAGAATCAAGTTAACCCATCGAAAGCAGACAAGCCGGCCGTTGTGGCTGGCGTAGATTCGAATACACGCACGCGTTCTCGCCAGCCCACGGTCGCTGGTGGGCAAGCAGGTCCCGAACGTTCAAATACCGCAAATAGATCAG
>DNPC01000018.1 GCA_003501565.1 Planctomycetaceae bacterium
CTTTTGGCGGGGCTTGCTCTGCTTTCGAATGCTGGTGGTTTTGCGACAGACGCTGCGGGCCAGATGCCGGGGGTAATGTCTGCCGGTTTCATGACTCCCGATGCACCGATGAGTATGGCCTTCCCAGGTCCAGCGCCTGGTGAAGTTGTTTATGCCGGTGCACGAGGAGCCAGCTGCGATACAGGCAGTTGTGGACCAGGTGGCATGTGTTCTGATCCTTATAGTTGCGGTCCCGGCGGCTGTGGACTAGGCGGGGGCAATGGACCACTACGCGGTATGTTAGGTGGTGCCTGTGGAACGGGTGCCTGCGGCATGGGCGGATGCGGACCTGGCACGGGTTGTTTGTTCAACGGCTGCAACCCAGGCTTGCTCGGTTTCTTAGCTCCTTACAGTGAAGGCGGACGAGCGACGCCACGCTGGTTTGATGTCTATGCTGGCACTCTTGTGCTTCAGCGCGAAGCCAGCTTGAATGGCTTCTTCACGACTGTGCAAGATCCCATTACAGGTCAATTTGCACGTGACACGTTGATCAGCCGTAACACTGCGAACGGTGATGAAATGCGGACGTCGGACCTGAATCTTAACAAGCTGAGAGCTGGTCTTGAGACCATAGTGGCCCTGCAGACTGGTCCCGGTACGAGTTTAGAAGCTCGCTATTTCGGACTGAACGATTGGAGCGATTCACGTTCACTGGAGGCGGATCGAAGTCAGCCTCCAACCTTGTTCTCAGCGTTCAGCGAATTCGGGACCAACCCCGTAAACGGTTTTGACGACACCGACCGGAGCTACACGCATACGATTACCTACGATTCAACGATTCACAACGGCGAAGTCAATTTCCGACGTGCGTACGCACCAGCGGTGGATTGTTTCCAAGGGTCGTTCTTGGCAGGTCTGCGTTACATTGACTTGAATGAGAAATTTCGCTTCGCGACGGTTGGAACTAACAACAATACCTTTGCGTTCAACCAACTCCGATTCTCTAACTTCGATGTTATTGCACGCAACCGCATGTTCGGTGTTCAAATCGGTGGCGACTTGTGGCTGAACGTTATGCCAGGCCTTAAGATGGGCGTTGAAACCAAGGGTGGTATCCTTGGAAATCAACACGAAATCGAGCATGTCTTGGTAGCGAACTCGATTGCCAGCGGATTTGAGTCACTTAACGGCGACGAGGCTACTCTGTTGACCGAATTCTCGGCTACGATGCTCTATCGCCTGAGCTACTCGTGGACGCTCCGCGGTTCTTACAACTTGCTGTACCTAGACAACGTAGCGTTGGCACCGTCCAACTTCAACGTTCGCGACTACAGCAATGGCGTAGGTGGCGGTGCATTCACTGCTGCACGTGCTCCAACGATCGACGTCGATGGTGAAATTTTCTACCAAGGATTCTCGGTAGGTGGCGAGTACACCTGGTAGAAGTCACACATCCGAAAACTCACGGAAGCCAGTCGGTGAAAGCGGACTGGCTTTCGTTATGCGCTAGTCAAACTGCCTGTTTCCACCCGTTCGCGATCAGCCTGCATAACTCTTCAGCCTGCATAACTCTTCAGGCGGAACTCGCTGACGTCCCAGAGGCCGAAGGCTTAGTTTGGGGTTATCGCGCCAGAGAGAGAGCCCTCAAGTTGCAGTATCGGCACGCTTGACCACCCTGGCAGCCCCGTGAGATCTTTCACCGCACTTTCGCGGGCAGTCGCCCCGCGATTAGTCGTGACGGCAAGTAGCACGATTGCGAATTTCGCGCGTGGCAATCTCTCTTGGATTTATGCTACTGCGAGGCTAAGTGCAGAGTGCGCAGTATTGCGATACGTCTCATGTGATCGCAACCAACGACGAAGGTTCTTCTCAGGCTTCGGCATCTGTATTCGGGATCCCTTACGATCTTCAGCCCGGGGCCGGAACGGTATCATGCAAGTAGCGTTGCAAGAGAAGCGGCTCTACACTTTTTAGTAGGCATGGTAGAGTCGCTGCTACTAAACAGGTGGCTTTCTGCATGATTGTGCCGTGAGTTTGCGGCAAGCCGCAGCGGGAGAGTGTTTAGCTCGCGACGGATATCGCGCAAAATTGTCGTTTCATCATTGGAAGTTCAACCTAGGCGGAGATGCTCGCTCCGTCTGGGTGATCGGCTCTCGAATTCGGACAAGTGGATGGCCTTCGAAGGGAAGACGATTGTCTTAGTGGACGACAACAAGAATGCATGCCAGCTGCTTGACATGGTTCTCTCCAAATGCGGCTTTAACGTCATGCAAGCCCACGACGGCCAATCCGGGTTGGAATTGATCCGAAAGCAACGTCCAGAATTTGCGATCATCGACATCGGGCTGCCGGTAATTGATGGCATCGAAGTCGTTCGATCGGTAAAAGAAGACGGCTCGGAGGCAACATTTTGTGTAGCGCTAACCGGCAACGTCACAGAGGGTGGCAAACGAGAAGCCTTGGAGGCTGGCTTTGACGCGCATTTTCTTAAGCCAATAAAGCCGTCAGTGCTTGCAAGTTTCATACTTGAGCAATCTGCCAATGACTGATTTTCAGAGTTGCGTCTGGTTTGTCTTGTAGCCGGTGGGGCGAACGCAGGTGTGATAGAGTTGGGCTACATTTTGTTTACTGACATCAGATTCAAAAGTAGCTTTGCAACCATCCCGATTAGCAATAGTACGGCAACGACGACTACCCAGGGAGCTGGCCTGGTTGATGCAGCAACCTGAAAGGCGCCGCAGGCTGGACAAATTTCCGCATCTTCATGTATCCACTGCCCGCAATCGACGCACTGCTTCTGATCTGCTTCTAGGTCTTCGTCGACGGAGTCTGGTAGATCTTCGTCTTCCGGATCGTATTCTGAATACAACCTAATTCTCCCTGATTGGTCTGGAAATTCGGCTATCTTGTGTAGGCCGAAATGATCGTGCAGACACAATTTGGTTTGGGTACAATCTAACTTCTTCACGCGAAAGAGCCTAGCTTTCGCCCACCTTAACCCGCCCCTCCCGCCGTTGCTTCGCATGTGTTTGCGAGCTGACGCTTCTTCTGACTTAAGTCGTTACAGGAAACATCGAATATGAGCAAGAATTCCACTTCAGCGGAACGATCGAAAACCAACGCGTACAATTCTCGTCGTAAGTTCTTGCAAGCCACCGCTGCCGCTGCAACAGTTCCCTATTTCTATTCTTCGCCAAAGACGCTTGCTCAGGAAACTGCCTCGGCCAACGATCGAATGTCAATTGGTGTGATTGGCTCTGGTGGAATGGCAAACGGCAACATGAACGCCGCTAAGCAGTGGGTGAACGTGGTAGCGATTGCCGATGTCGATTCCGAAAGAGCCGAATCATCCAATCAGCGGATGAGTGGTGGTAAGGCGGATGTTTACGAAGACTATCGACACATCCTGGAACGTGATGATATTGATTGTTTGCATATCGCTACACCAGATCACTGGCATACCAAGCCGCTCGTGGAAGCGATGCGAGCTGGTAAAGATATTTACTGCGAAAAGCCGCTAACGCTGACGATTGATGAAGGAAAGCTGATTCGAAAGGTTCAGAAAGAGACGGGCAGGATAGTCCAAGTAGGGACCCAACAACGCAGCACGTTCAATCTATTCGTCAAAGCGATGGCGCTCGTCAACGAAGGGCGATTGGGCAAAATCACTAGCGTTTCAGCTGCAATTGGCGGGGCGCCTGCCAGCCCTATGATCCCTGTCGTAGATGCGCCCAAGAACCTCAATTGGGACCGATGGTTGGGACCTGCTCCCGCTGTCGACTACCGCAATTTGCCGGTGGAAGGAAAACGCGCTCACACCAACTGCCACTACGAATTCCGCTGGTGGTATGAGTACTCGGGCGGAAAGTTAACCGACTGGGGTGCCCACCACGTTGACATTTGCAATTGGGCGTTGAAGCTCAACGGACTCAAGGAGGGCCCGACCTCAATTATGGGGACGTCCGAACATCCTGTTGACTTCAAGGATGGAGTGCCCCAGCAAATTGATCGTTACAACACCGCCACGGCATTTAACTTCACCGTTAACTACCCCGGCGACGTAAAGATGACGATCCGTCACGATACGCGGAACGGTGTATTGATCGAAGGCACCGAGGGCAAGATTTTCGTCAATCGCGGTAGCCTGAATGGCAAACCAGTCGAAGATCTCAAGGACAACCCATTGCCGGAGGACGCGATATCAAAGGTTTACAAAGGGTTGCCAATGGAAGGCAATGAACGCAAAGCCCATTGGGCAAACTTCTTGCACTGTGTACGTGAGCGAAAAGAGCCCATTTCTGATGTGCATTCACACATGGAAATGCTTAATGTCTGTCACTTGGCAGGGATCTCTGCCCGACTGGACCGCTCACTGAAGTGGGATGATAAGGCAGAGCAGATTGTTGGCGACGACCAAGCCAACGCGATGCTCGGGCGGCCGTATCGAGATGGGTACGAGATCGAGGGCTAAACCACGCAGGGTTGATAGCGCTATTATTCGCGGGTCAATGTGCAAGTTCGATTGACAACAAAGCCAAAGATGAACCGTGGTGCAAGTAGCGTGTTTTGGTTGTACGGTACTGTGATCTGCATCGATATTTGTTGGGATGCAGTTTGCAGTGACCCTGGGGTAATGCTGATTTGAGCACCTCTGACCTTGGATAGCTCTAGCAACTGCTCAGCCGCAGTGACGGCCTCACTTGCGGTTGCACCGGGAACGATCCCTACTCGGGCTCCTTCGTATGCGGCAGATTCCGTGACGTGGACGACCATATTCGCGTGGCACAGCTCGATCGAGGCGAATACGAATAGAAACAGAATCGGCAGTGTGAACGCGAATTCGATCGCGAGCGCACCGCTTCGCATTTCCTGGTTTCGGCTTAGGCGTTTGAAATGCATCTGGCAGCCCTATTCGATGATTGTCACTGTAATTGTTCGCGCGATCTCTCGGAACGCAGCCGCCAGGTCAGTCGAATTGGCCGCATGTAAATGCGTCCCAGAGGGAGTTTGGTCGGCGACCTGCTGCATCAATTGTTGGTCTGCACCACTTCCAAATGTCAGTGCATGGACGGTTTGGCCACTACTCTGGACGGTCGACATCGCGGTCATTGGGTCGATTCCGCGGTTGTGGTTGCCGTCAGTCATGAGAACAATTGTCTTTGAGGCGAACGGTCTCGCGTTGGCATCATTTAGCAGTGAATCGCTTCCGGTCAGCAGCCCTTCGCCGATAGCGGTGTAACCAGACGGGCTCAGCCCGTCTACGATGTTCTGTACTGACGTAAAGTCGTTGGTTAGGTCAACCCGCTTTGTCGAGGTTGTTGCGTAGGTCGACAGTGAGACGAGAGAGTCAGGTGCGTTGTCGCGTATTTCGGTGAGGAAGACATCGACGGCGGTCTTGAGAGCGTCAATGCGTTGAACACCATTTTGATCCTGTGAACTCATTGACCCGGAGACGTCGAGAACGAGCGCAATGTCACGGACGCTGGCCATTGCAGAAGCGGTCTTGGTCGGTTCGAAACTCTGGATACCAAACAGCTTCGCAAAGAATAGATTTACCGGCCCGTCTGAATGAGAGCTAGTCCGACCAGCAGTCACGCGGACCGCAGTCGGAGTCTGGGCCGCCGGGTCGAAGACGAATCGACCATTGGCAACCAAGTTTGCAACTCCGCCAATTTGAACGTCTTGATTTCTAAGCGTAAGTGGTTGACCGGCAACTCGGTTTTGACTCGCAATCAGGATTGCTGCTTGGCGAGCTGCGTCAGGATCTTGGGTGCGAGCCAACGTTTCGCTGCCGGCTTGTGCGGCCGCATCCGTTGCGGTTCGCAATTCGGCACGGACCAAGTGCATGTAGGCCACGTCGACAGTGAATACGGCACCGACAAGTAGAATGACCAACATCAGAGCGACCATGATCATCATGGCACCTGGGCGGTAGACACCTTGCAAGCGGCGCGAGGAGATTCGTGGGCTGTTCCGGTCGCATCGAAGTTGATAACTCATCGGCTGGCTTACTCCTTGAGCATGGTTGCTTCCGCCTCGATTGTCAGATCATTGAACGCACTAATGAACCGCGTCACACTGCGTTCGTTGCCATTGACCGAGATGCGGACGGTAAACTGGGTGCCGGGCAGCAAGAGAGCAGGGTCGCTTGGAATGAACTGAACCTGGCCTGAAGTGATGTTTCGAGCAGTCAGGACCTCTTGGGCACGAAGACTGGCACTTGGCATTTCGCCGTTTCTGTCAGCGAGTTCTTTGGCACATTCGTACGCTGCCTGAACGGCTGCCTGCCGCAAGAATATTTTGCCCGTTCCTTCAATAGATCCAAGCGTCAAGATCGCAAGTAGCGGCAGGCATACAGCCAATTCGACAACAGCCCCACCGCGGCGGCGCTTACTCGCGGTACGGACACGTCCTGGATTGGCGTCTCGAATTCGAGAGTATGTGATTTTTGGCATGCTAGTTTTCTTGGGCGAAGGCAGCGGGGCAGCGGCCTGGCGAAAACACAGAGAGTCTGCTGTCCACAACAACTAGGTGGTTAGTTGACGTTCGACAATTCTTGCGATTCGGTGGATTGCATTGCTTCCAATTCAGCAACGCGTCGTTCCGCTCGTTCGAGTCGAGCTTGTACGACGTTGAAGTCAGCTGCGATGTCATTCCAGAAGTCGCCATCACGAAACTTCATAGGAGACGGCGGACTGTTTTGAGCAAGGGACTTAAATGTCATCCTGAGTCGATAAATTGGCCCTGCAAATCTGTGGCTCAATTTGATCGTGTCATGCACAAACATCGGCATGATTGCGCCCATGATGAGCACCAACAGACCGTACTTACTCCACAGAGTTGAGAAACGCTCGGCGTATGACACGCCCGGATCTCCAAGCAATGTCTCCATTGCCAAGAGACTTAGGATCGAAAGTCCAAAGAAAATGAACCAGTGAAGTACCAGTCGTTTCACAAGTGCGGTTTGGACAACGGGATCGATAAAGATCTTGCCGCGAGATTTGGCCATTGGATCGCTCGACAATTTGCATTTTTGGACGTTAAAAGCCATCGACGGACTCTTCAGTTGGACCTTACGTCACTCCGCATGTTGATCAGGCAATAAGTTGGTGCACTCGCGGCAGCAAACGAGAGCCGACGTCTATGCTGCCGGTCGTTCCGATTATCCGGACATCACTCGTACACAATGAGTGCTCAATCTTGGGCCACTAGCCGAGTTGTGGCGGTTGCCGGTAAGCTTACACGGCTCAGATTGGGCCGGATCTATCGGCAAGAATTTGCTCTCCAGGGAGCAAACGCACTTACCGTGCTGTAGACACGCTGACCGAGCATTTACCTGCACTCCCGCTGACATCCAACTCAGGGAAATCGACCAAGATGATCGTTGCCGAGAATCTGGTAAAGCGTTTCTTCTGGGCAGGTAAATCGGTTGATGCGTTGAAGGGAGTCACCTTCGCAGTGTCTCCCGGAGAGGTGTTCGGTTTGCTCGGGCCCAACGGTGCTGGAAAAACGACTACGCTGCGAATCGTTATGGGGCTGCTGAAGGCCGACGGAGGCTCAGCAGAGGTGGGCGGCGTGGCGGCAGGCCCAGAATCGCTTGCCGTTCGAGCCAATATC
>DNPC01000067.1 GCA_003501565.1 Planctomycetaceae bacterium
AACGCCGATCGGCTAATGGGGTTCGGCCAAGTCCTAGCGAAAACGGCCGGGCAAGCGAATGATACGCGTACCGCGAATCACGGTAAGCTCAACGTCGCGTTGATTCAATTCTCGCTTGAGTTGCTCTTCGCTACGAATCGGTTGACCGTTCAACTCCAGTAACGCATCGCCGGGGCGAAGCTGAAGTTCGGTCACTGCATCACCGTCGCGCTCCAGTGCGTCAACCAAGTAAACCTGCTTAACTCCCTCAATGTTCAATTGGCCGATTTGCATTTTGCTTAGCGGGCGGAGTACGACGCCGAGGTCCTCCAACTCGATCTCACCAGTGAGCAAACGCATGTTCTGGTTGCTGCGATCGGTAAGCGTAACTTCACGACGAAGTGTCTGACCGTCGCGAACCAACTTGAATGGGAGAGTAACACCGGGCCGGGTCAGTGCGATGATACTCCGCAGTTCGTCGAGCGAACGCACCTGCCGCTGACCGACGCCGATCACGACATCACCCGGCTTGAGACCCGCTTTCTGTGCGGGCAGCGTATCCCCAACTTCCGTTATCACTACGCCACGTCGCAAATTGTCCGGCAACTGGAATTTTTCAGCGTTATCTCGATCTATCTGGCCAAGGCTAGCTCCCAAGAAGCCGCGGATAACCCTGCCATTTTCACGCAGATCTTGCATAACGCGGGATGCCAAATTCGCAGGAATCGCAAAACCGACGCCAGCATTCGTTCCGCTGCCTGAGTTGATTGCCGTGTTAATTCCGATCACTTCACCGCGCAAATTGACCAGTGGTCCACCACTATTCCCAGGATTAATCGCAGCATCCGTTTGCAAGAAATCCTCGTAACCGCCGCGGTCTGCGATGATACCGGTGTTACGGTTGGTGGCTGAGATAATTCCGGCTGTCACCGTTTGGGAAAGCCCGAAAGGACTTCCAACGGCAACAACCCAATCTCCTACCTGCATCTGAGATGAATCTCCAAGCTTGGCGGGGACGATTTTTTGTGCTTCGATCTTCAGCACCGCAACGTCGCTTTTCGCGTCACGTCCAATGATCTCGGCGTCATACACGCGCCCGTCATGCAGTTCGACTTCCAGCACGTCGGCGTCGTCGATGACGTGATTGTTGGTGAGGATAAAGCCATCTGCTGAGACGATGATTCCTGAGCCTACGCCGGCTTGGGCTGGCGCAACGGATTCATTGTCGTCCTGTTGCTGTCTTTCAAATTGTTCCCATTGCTCCGGGGTCATCAGACGTCGCAAGCCGGGCGGCAAGCGGACGGGCTGTCGATTCACCATTGAAGCGATCGTGACTACGCTGGGACGAAGGTCGGCGGCGGTTTGCCGGAAAGCCGCTGATAGCCTTTCGGCGCCTACAAAAGCCTCGCGAGTGGAAGATGTTGAATCCGCTGGCAAGGTATCTTGCCCCAAAGCCTTGGTCGCGGCGTTACAAACTAATGAGGTCGCAACGAAAAGTGCAAGGATTTTGTCTAATGGGAAATTCACCTTTGGCTCCTTATCCAATCATGCATTGCCAATTCACATCGTACGACGGTCGCCGTAACCAACTCGCCAGGCATTTCTTGCGGAGATTGCCTAATCAAACATGCCGCTCAAGTACCGTGGCGCCCATAGGAGGGTATCAGTCAGCCAAGTTGTTAGCTACATCACCCAGTTTTGGGATGATTGCAGTTATTAGTTACCACTTTGGCAAGATTGTTGCACACGTGGCGAAGGCGATACAATGGGATTGCGGTGACTTGAGGATCGTCACCAGCGTCGTGACATTCTTTAATAAAGACGAATCGATCATTGGATAGCTCAGACGGACGATTCGCGACGACTCAATGGACGCTCGTTTGGAAGGCTGCGTCGGCGGATTCGTCTGTTGGCCGGAAAGCCCTAGAGCAGATAATTCAGCGGAATTGGCAACCGCTGTACAGCTTTGCCCGCCGCAAAGGGCTTGGGCGGGAGGACGCCGAAGACGCGACGCAGGAATTCTGCCACCAGATAATCCGCGGCGACTTGCTTGAAAAAATGGACCCAGCGCGAGGCAAATTCCGAGCATTCTTGCTGACAGCTTGGAAGAGGTTTTTGATCGATGACTATCGCGGTAAAAACGCAGCCAAGCGAGGCGGCAACGTCAGCGTTTTCGCAATGGATTTTGGGGAAAGCGAGTCGCGCTGGCAGCAGGCCGTTGCTCGGGAGGAAGACCCCGAGGCCTTGTTCAACGCTGTCTGGGCATCAGGGCTGCTCGAAGAAGCTCAAAGAAGATTGACGGAGGAATACTCGGGCGAACGCTCTTCGACCCTGAACGCTCTGTCGCCTTTTCTTACACGTTCGCCGGATTCTGAGGATTACGAACGACTGGCGGGAGAACTACAAAGTTCCCCCGGTGCGGTTAAAGTTGCTCTCCATCGCCTGCGCCAGCGTTACGGCACAACGCTCCGAGAAGTGGTGCTCGAAACGATTGACGACCCAGCCGACCTCGACTCAGAAATCTCTGCGCTGATTCGCATCGTGGGAAGCTAGTCGACTGATGATCTGAATAGGTAGCTGGTAACAGTATTCGAATGTCACGGTTCGCGAATGCTCTGACCTAGTCCCGCAATTAGAATCGCTTGGCGAAGTTTGTAGAATGCACTTCCTGGCGGGTTGAGGTGCGTGTATTAATCGGTATGCCCACCGCTGTTTCTTGTTCTGTGTAGTTCGATGAGCCCAACTTTTGTTCAGATTTTTTCTTGTGGTGGCACCATCGACAAGATTTATTTCGATTCAAAGAGCGACTACGAGGTTGGCGAACCGCAGATTGATGAGATCTTCAAACGCTGTGGGGTCGCATTTGAATTTGAAATCGTGTCGTTGATGCGGAAAGACAGTCTTGAGATGTCCGCCGAGGATCGAACGGTCATTCAATCGGCTGTCGAGAGCTGTCCAGCCAGCCATGTCTTGATTACGCACGGTACGGACACGATGACTGAGACCGGGCGGGCGTTGTTGCAGGTGCCGAACAAAACAATTGTATTAACCGGATCGATGACGCCAGCGCGATTCCAGGCTTCGGACGCAGAATTCAACATAGGTGTCGCCGTTGGTGCGCTGATGAACTCTGCGCCGGGAGTTTACGTTGCAATGAACGGTCTCGTTTTTCCAACCGATCGTGTCCAAAAGAACCGCGATGCCGGAAGGTTTGAATCAACCAAAGATTAGTTGTTTCTAATCGTTCTGGTCGCGAGTTGGGCACGCCAGCAGACCAGCCCAACGCTGCTCAGATCATCGGCTTTTTTGACGACGGCGCTTGGAAGTCGTCATCAAACGCCGGGCCAGCTACAAACGCTGTTTGTCTTGGATGAGGCGTTTGCGAAGTGCGGCATAATCGACATCTTGTACAGGAGATTCCGCATCGATCGCTTGGCAGGCAACTGTCGCTGCTGACTGGCCAAGGACCATGAACACCGGCTCCATTCGAATCGATCCGTATGCGATATGGGAGGCAGATAAGCAAACGGGGACCAACATGTTGGTGCACTCGTGTTGCTTCGGCAGAATGGTGCCAAAGTCGATCGGGTACGGTGGGAAGCCGCCTACTTGCACATCGCCTTCATTGCGAACTTGGCCCGACGCATCCACATACCTTTGGACGTTGTGGGAATCCATCGTGTAGGCCGCCATTGCGATCGAGCGCTCGGTTTTTCTAACGCCCTGGCAGTCGTGCTGCGTTACGACATATTCTCCCACCATGCGTCTCGCCTCGCGAACGTACAGCTGGTGTGGCCAGCCGGCGTTGTCTTTAAACTCGTCTTTGCAATTGCCCCACTTTGAATAATAGTCGCGGATCTTG
>DNPC01000063.1:0-2835 GCA_003501565.1 Planctomycetaceae bacterium
AAGGGCTCAAATCACTACCGTCCAGGTGCACTTTCGGCGGAGGGGGAATGTCTAGCAAGCCACAGACGGTGGGCAAGATATCCACAACGCCGGCTGGCCGTTCAATGACGTTGTTTGCCACTTTACCGGGCCAATGAAAAATCCCCGGCACTCGTATGCCGCCATCCCAGTTGCTGCCCTTAGTGCCTCTCAAGTTTCCGGTACGACTTTTCTGGTACGTGCCGTTATCCGAGGCGTAAATGATCAGTGTGTTGCTAGGTGCATCAAGCCTACGCACAACGTCCAGCAACCGTCCGATTGCAAGATCGGTGTTATGAATCGTTCCTGAATACACTGCCAATTTGTCATCAGATTTCCCGTACGGCTCAATTGCTGACAGAGGTGCCGCAATCGGGGCGTGCGGTTCGTGAAACCACACGTTGAGAAAATAAGGCGCGTTGCTCTTTCGAGATTCGAGCCAGGTGATCGCTTCCGCAGCGACGAGGTCGCATGAGTAGCCCTCAAGTTCACCCACAGGCTGTCCGTTGCGGATAAAGTTGTTGGGATTGCGGTGACTCGGCGATGCATTGTTGCCAGTGGCAAACCAATAGTCGAATCCGTGGTCGGCCGGTGTCGGTTTATCGTGTTGTTCAGTTGGCAGCCCCAAATGCCACTTTCCAATGTGGGCCGTTGAATAGCCATGCGTCTTGAGAAGCTCCGCCAACGTCGTTTCACGCTTAAGCAGGTGTGAACGCTGTGATGCATCGTGAATCCAGCTGTAAACTCCCGTTCGAATGTGGTGACGTCCCGTCAACAAGCTTGCACGACTTGGCGAGCAAACTGCACAGCCGCTGTAGAAATCCGTAAACCTAACGCCTCCTTCAGCAAGAGAATCAAGATTAGGAGTCTGTACTGGCCCCCCGTAACACGCGATATCTCGGAAGCCGAGGTCGTCGGCGAGCAATACAATCACATTCGGCTGCCGCCCACGAAATGCGTCCGTCGCTAGGGCCATAGGGGCAGAGTTCAACCAACCTAGCCAGAAAATGCAGGACAAGAATCCAGTTCGCAGCGGTTGCTTTCGTACATCCATCGTTGTCAAATTATCTCAATAGGCTTAAGCCAGTACAGCAAAAACGGCTGGTGTAGCATAACACTTTCCGTCCAGGAGCGCGATGCGGTCGCGTAAACAGGTTGTGACCCAATCCAAGCTGCTCAGTGCCTTCGTTCTATTCGCCATCGCGGTCGTGGTCTTTGTTTCCGCGCGCTGGGCAGGGCAGATTTTTCGGACCGGCCTCAGTGGCAGGGGAGAACAGGCTGCAGCAGGGATCGACGCCCCCGCTGTTTCAGCGGAAGACACGCCACCTCTGATTGAGCAGCCGCTTGATTCGCTACCCGTCGAGATCGCGGCGACCGGAATGCGCAGGGTCCTCAACCCCGACAGTGGCGCTACGGTGTTTATGCATCCCGAGTCGCCGTGTTGGTTAGAAGTTCCATCCGGTGGCGAAACCGGGAGTTCCACTGGAGATGCTGGCAAACAAACCACCAGTGACTCCTCGGCATTCGTGGGTCCCGAAGCCTGTGCGGAATGTCATGCGGCGAAGCACAAGAGTTTCATCGACACAGCGCACTACGCCGCGTCCAGTCTTCCATCCGCTGGCAAGATGCTGGGTGACTACGATGGTGCGGGCAGGTTTATGAAAACGGTGCACCCTGATCTCGCATTTGAGATGAAGAAGATCGGGAGTGATTACTTTCAGGAGGTTCAGTTTCGCGAGCTTCGCAAAAGATTCAAGATCGACTTGGTTACAGGAGCTGGATTGATCGGCCAAACCCATCTCTACTGGCAGGCCAATCGACTGTTTCAGCTACATGTGACCTACTTTTCAGAGCCTGACAGCTGGGTCAATAGCCCCGGGTTTCATGACGGAACGGCCTGGTATTCGCGAGAGGTGATTCCGAAGTGTTTGCAATGTCATGCAACCTACGCTGAAACGTTACCCGAAGCAATCAATGCCTACGACCCAAAATCTCTAATCCCGGGTGTAACATGCGAACGTTGTCATGGAGCGGGTCTCCAACACGCAGAATATCACCGTGAACATCCCGAGGAGAAGGAGGCAAAGTTTATCGCCAATCCAAGCCAGTTACGGCCTGAGCAAACGAATGATATTTGCGCTCAATGCCACTTTGGATCAGGGGAGTTAATTGCCGATCCGTTTACATTCGCGCCAGGAGATTCCATTCTTGATCATTGGGATATCGATTCTGAAGCTGCGAAGACCGGTGGCGTTCACAGTTCCAATCAATTGCAACGAATGAAGCTAAGTAAGTGCTTTACTGCGTCACAAGAAACAATGACCTGCATCACGTGCCACAATCCGCATCAGAACCAGCGGGGCGATCTAAAGCTCTACTCGCAAAAATGCATCACTTGCCACCAACCGGCTGACTGTGGTTCATTCGAGGTGATAGGAGAGTCGATTGCAGACAATTGCATCGACTGCCATATGCCAAAACGCGAAGACAAGCATCTCGATTTTAGCAAAGGCGGGCAGGTTCAATTTCCGCTTCTGCGAGACCATCTCATTCGTTTGCCCGAGTAGACACTGCCAGCAGGAGTTCCTATTGAAGCGTTGCTGAGAGGCGTCTTACCTGCGAGGCGTTCTTGCTGGGCGCGGTGTCGCTGAGTACGGTGTCGCTGAGTACGGGGCTGTTTCGCACGTTGAAGTTCAATACAGCGAACAGTGAATCGCGCTCCAGAATCGCGCTCCAGGCCCGGCTGGCAGTCCAACGCCTCACATGCCGATGCGGAAAGCCATCTCAGGTATGAAAGCTAACGACCAGTGAAGCTAA
>DNPC01000063.1:2908-11557 GCA_003501565.1 Planctomycetaceae bacterium
ACGACCAGTGAAGCTAACGACCAATGCGACGAATGTATTGCGTTAGTTGATGGATTTGCGATTCGGTTAACTTGTCTCTGAACCCTGGCATTTCTTCACTGAGCTTGTAGGGCTTGCCGCCGTTGGTGATCACGTCCGTGATATGGCGATCTGAAACGCTCTGTTGCCACTCACGAAACTTCAAGTTTCTGGGGCGTACCTTGAGCGTACCTGCGATGTGCCCGTCTCCATTGCCGTTACCGTGGCAGCCTGAGCAGTGTAGCCGAAAGAGTTCTTCCGGCGACGATCCCGGCGCGGATTGTCGGTAGGACCCACCGCATCCAGCCATGGCCACGCAGAAACACAATAGTGAGAGAGCTTTCTTCATCACAGCGTAGTATGTCAAAAGAAAAACGCTGATCGCGCGATGGCGACCAGCGTTCTATTTTCATCGGTACTTGAGTAGCTAGTTGCTATTGAGGCAACTGCGCTACTTCACCACCCGAAGATGTTCCGAGCGAGCCCCAAACGCCGTAAGGCGAAGGACCCGATACAGGAATAGGTGCGGCCAGGTTTCCGGTGTCGATGCTTTCACTAATGAAGTGAACCGAACCATCAACCATGGAAGCATTTACACCACCAGTGTGATAACTGTTCGCAGTGTAGATACCTTCTTGCCATTCGCCACGACCGTTTGCACACGAAGGCGCGTTAGGTGGCAGGATAGCACAGAAACCACTGTTCATCGTAAACCCAGAAGCCCAAGACTCACCATGACGGTGGTGCGAGGAAGGCAGTGGGCCAACGATGGTACCGTTAGGTCCACGGGTAGCCATACATGCAATCGGTCCGGCACGGAACGTATCGCGTGGCATCGTGGTGTAGTGACCGTGGATCTTGCCTTGGCCATTGAAAACGGTGATTTCGCTGAAGCACAACGTGTTGCTGGTACCGTCGGAGACAGCCCCCATACGCTTACCTGCACCTGGGCCAACAACGCGTACACCAGGCGACGACCAAACGATGCCGAACATACCGCGGGCGTTTGGGCTACCCCATTCACCATTGTGACGTCCGTCAGTTCCTCGAGTCGAGTCACCGAAGTTGGTCGCATAGCAGATCGGTGCTTGTGCAGAACTCCAACCCATGGTTGTTGAACCGGGGTCAGAAGGGCACAAGAATGCCGAAATCCGCGCTTGGTACGCTGTGTAAGGTCGCAGTGAGTGAGGACCGAATGGACGATCCTGCGTCATGCCACCTTCGGCTGGACCAGCAGAAATTGTGTTGTAGAGCGGAGTCTGTTCAATGAAGGGCAGCATCTGCAGCCATGCACTGTGGTGACCGCGGGAGCTTTCCCAGCTTCCACCCCAGTTCGCAGGCAGGACGATTGGGCCATTCATTGCACTAGGGAAACGCTTGTAAGCGCTTTCATAGTTCAAAGAAGCGAGTGTCAGCTGCTTCAAATTGTTCGAACATTGCATCCGGCGTGCTGCTTCACGAGCGGCTTGAACCGCAGGCAGCAATAGCCCGACCAAGATGCCGATAATGGCGATGACCACCAAAAGCTCGACAAGAGTAAAGGCATAGGAACGTTTCCTATGCCAACGAAGAAGTTTTGCCATAAGTTTTCCTCCAGCAAGAAACAGAAATACGTCAAGACGAGGCGCCGAGACTACCACGTTCGGTGATCAAAAACAATCCTTTAAGGGGGCTGAAACGTCATAATCGATAAATTACAGTTCGTTTAGCCCACTGCAAATTTACAATATATGGACGACGTAGGATCAGGGGTCCGAATCAGGCGAATCAAAATGCCCAGCCTGGGGCGGACTGAGAGACGGATGCAATACGACCACCTGCGTGTTCGTGGCAATGCTATGGGCGCTTCTGCTGCCATCTGGCCACAAGATTGCCACATCTATGGGCGACGATTCCCCCCCAACGCCGATGCAGAGTTTCTGGGAACTGCAGCTCTGATAAGATCGGCCTGCGAGAACGATCCGCGTCAGCTCTTTGCCGCCCACTACGGCTGTAACGCGGCTACCGATTGCAGAGCGTTGGGAATCGCCAACCAGAGACAGTGAAATCCAGTTGTTTGTGTTCGCGGTCGTGTTCCTGAGCACGGCTGGGCGACCGCGAGCTCCCAGTGCAACGATATCGACTCGGCCGTCGTTGTCCAAATCACCGGCGACCAGACCGCGAGTCGATTGCAGAGTCCTGGCTGCTTCTCCCCAGTCAGCCTTGAGGTCACTGAATCTCCCCCGTCCGTCGCCACGCAGCATGACATCAGCAACACGAAATCCTGTTGCAGTGCTTGCCCCACCGCGGCTAGTGCGGCGGTCGTCCAGATCTCCCGTTCCAACGACAAGATCCACGATTGTGTCGTTGTCTGCGTCGAGAGCCGCGAGCCCCCATGTCACGTGAGGGAAAGTTGCTTCTCCAGTACCGCTCCTGAGCGTCGCGTCTTCGAAGACGCCAGCACCTTGGTTTTGGTAGATCGTCGTAAACTCTTCCAAGAATGACGTAACCACCAGGTCTTGCAGGCCATCGCCATTGAAGTCGGCTATATCAACCCCCATCGACGCCTGTGCCTTGCCACGGAAGTCGTAGGCCAGTCCGGCAAACAGCCCGTCTTCGGTAAACCTGCCAGCACCGTCGTTGACAAGCAGGTGGTTTTCCTGAGTGTCATTGGCAACGAAGATATCCTGGTCACCATCAGCATCGAAGTCGAATGCCAGAACGCCCATGCCGCGCCCCGCCTGGTTGAGGACGCCAGCCTCATTGGACCAGTCTTCGAAAGTACCATCTCCGACATTGCGAAATAGGCGATCCGGCTCGGGTTGAAAGCTCATCGGGCTCGGATACGCAGGTAGGCCTTTATGAATATGCGGCCGGTGGTTTTCCAGATCAAACTTGATGTAGTTGGCGACATAAAGATCGAGATCGCCATCATTTTCGATATCCAAGAAACAAACACCTCCTCCGATCAGGTCGGAACAAGCGGTCTGGGTGTCCTTCGCAATGTCATCAAACGTACCGTCGCCGTTGTTTCTATAGAAACAATTGCCTGCGTAATTGTTGACGTAGATGTCTGGTAGACCATCGTTGTCGAAATCGGCTGTTGCAACCCCCAGGCTCATGCCAGCGTTATCTACTCCCGCCTCTTTAGTAACATTGGTAAACCGAAAACCGCCATCGTTTCGATAGAGTGCATTCGTTGCGGGATTCGAATTTGGGCTGTCGATCGGAGCGCCGTTGAGAAAGTAAATATCAAGATCACCATCGATATCGTAGTCGAGTAATGCGACACCAGCGCTCATGGATTCGACCAAGTAGTATTTGCCCGAGCTGCCATCGGTGTGAACGAAATCGATGCCAGCCCGTTCGGTGTAATTCTCGAAACGAATTTGCCCGCTAACGCTGGCTGAGGGCCCCAGCCAGCAGCAGGCAAGATAGATAACTAGAGCTATCCGATAACGGATCAGGTTAGAAACCTGTTGTGGCATATCACTGATTGGCTGATTGCTTCTAGCCGAGAAGGTCACTACTCGGGCGCCTTATCTTGGGAGTCTTCTTCGGGGTTTTCTTCCGGGCTTGCTTCGATGGATTCGCGCAGAAGCGCGGCGGTCTGTTTGTAGACTGTGTTTTCGGGGGCCAACTCGGCAGCCTTCTCCATCTCACGAGCGGCGTCTTCGATGCGACCACATTTTTCATAAGTGGCTGCTAGCGCAGCATGGCCGGAAGCCGAATCATCAATGGCCGTTGCCTGCTCTGCAAGCGCGATTGCTTTCTCAGGTTTGTTGGTCGCCTCCAAGAAAAAGTTCGCGACAGAACGCAAGGCAAAAGGTTGGTCGGGGTTTCGTTCAACAAAATCCGTCAACGTCTTCTCGGCCGCATCCGGTTGCCCAATCCCAAGGTACAGTCGAGCGACTTCTTCGGAGTAATTGAATTCTGCGGGTGCCAGTTCGGCCACTTCTTTCATCCAGCGTATCGCTTCGTAAGCCTGTCCTTTCTGTCCGGCCAAGAAAGAAAGTGCTTGGCGACAATCGATATTTCCTGGGGACATGCGGGCAGCCCGCAGCAGCAGCAGCTCTGCCGCTGGCGTAAGTCCACCGGCAAGATAGACGCGGGCGCTGTTTACATAGACGTTGGCTATATCAACGCCCATTGCAACTGCGTCATCATAAGTACGCCGCCCCTCTTCGAGCTCAGCGCGTTGCTCACTGCGCAGCTCAATGTGCCGTTGTTGATACGTGCGTGCTTCGTCACGTTTACCAAGTTTTGCCAACGCGGTAGCGAGCCCCAAGTGAGCTTGACTGTCTTCTGCATCCAGCTCAATTGCAGTGCGAAAATGCTCGACCGCGGTTTCCGTATTCTGCAACTGCGATTCGACACGTCCCAATTCGGTGTGAGCGGCTGAAAGCCTGGGGCTTTTTTCGATCACCGTTTGCAGAACTTCACGTGCTTCGGCAAGCTTACCGGCCTGCAGCATGGCGGTGCCGAGTGTCAATTGCCGCGACAAGTTGTCAGGCTCAAAGATGACAGCACGGCGAAAATAACGAACAGCCTCTTCGAGCCGCCCCTTCATCGTGCAAACATCCCCGAGACCACGCATCGCGAAGACAAAGTTCGGTTGTTCATCAAGAATCGTCTTCCAAATCTTCTCCGCCTCATCGACTTGACCGAATTCGAATTCGAATCGCGCCTGAACTTCTCGAGCTTCTACGGAACTAGGAAGACTGGTTGTGAGGTGCTCAACGACGCCCTTACACTCTTCAACCATTGCCAATCCGTCGGTAGGTATGATTGGCGATAGTGGGGGAATACGAACAGCGTCTGTTGCATCCGAAAGTTTGTCGTCAGGACCCAAGGCGGCCGTGGTGGCAGACGGTTCTGGTGTTTCGAGTTGCGCAAAACTGTCTGGCGCGGACACCGTGTTCTTCGGTGGATCCGCTTCGTCATCCAACCAGCCAGCAGCGCCCGCAAAACCTATCACTGCGACGAGAACGAGGCCGAGCAAAATAAACAAGTTTCTCAATAGCGGCGATGGAGATTCGCCGGGTCGGGCAGGCTGACTAGGCGTATTCATCACGTCATCTTCAATAACAGGGCGAATGGGCTTTTCCGTCATTTCTGAATTTCGACCTCGGCTGAACTCTCGGGAGGCTGACCCTGGATTAGTGTGTAGATTCTATTCGCCGCCAGATCGCTAAAGACCTGTGGCTGCGCGCCGTGCCAGCGAACTTCAACCTTTTCTACGGTTTTGGCGCTGCCGAGGCCGAAGTGCAAGCGGCTCCCGAAGTGGCTTTGATAGCCTCGACCACTGTGCACCTCAAGTATCTGTGATTTGTCACCGGCAGTAATGATGACTTGGGAGCCAACGGCTTCACGATTGGACGAAGTTCCCGCAAGTTGAAATTGAATCCAGTTCTGGGGCTTCGACGTGTTTCGCATCACGGTCGGTTTTGCCAACGAGTTAAGAACTACGATGTCAACGCGACCATCATTATCGAGGTCGTCGAGAATGCACCCACGACTGCTAGCCTCTATCTGAAAAACATCACCGACTTGTTCGGAAACGTCCCGGAACCTTCCATCTTCATTTTGCATCACCTGGTTGGGCAAACGGTAACTGACAGTATCGTCGAGATCATCCATGTTGTCATGAATGTGACCGTTAGCGATGAACAAGTCCTTATCACCATCGTTGTCCAAATCGATAAAGCCAGTGCCCCAATTTACATAGTAGAACGTTCCCTTGCCCGCTCCGGTGCGCAGGGTGGCGTCTTCCAACACAGCATCGCCAAGATTCCGGTACAGAGTCGCAAGTTGCTTGGTGTATGCAGTTTGAAAAACATCAAGCCGAAGGTCACCATCGTAGTCTGCAACATCGGCCCCCATGCTACCCTGCGGGTCACCGCGATGGTCGTATGCCACTCCCGCTAGCAGGGCGATATCAAAGAAACTGCCGGAACCATCGTTCTCATAGAGTAGGTTTCGAGTTGAATCATTGGCAACAAAGATGTCGGTGTCGCCATCTGCGTCGAAATCAAAACATACAACGCCCATTCCCCATTCACGGTTCTCGTCGATGCCGGATGCCTGCGAGTAATCAACGAAAGTCCCATCGCCCTGGTTCAGCAGGAAATTGTCAGGCAGTTTGTCATACAAGAGTGGCCCACCGTAAACCGTTCGCCCTCGAAACTTGGTTGCTTGGATGTCGAAGTTGAAGTCAACATAATTAGCAACATAGATATCGAGGTTGCCGTCGCCATCTGCATCCAACATGCATGGACCACCACCGGCACGGTCGCCACACGCGAGCGTTTCATCAACGGACTTAGTAAACGTGCCGTCGCCATTATTCAGCAGTAGTTCATTCTGGTTCAGGTTAGACAGATAGATGTCCGCGAATCCATCGTTGTCCACGTCTCCAACCGTCACTCCAAGACCGTATCCCCGGTCCTCTGAATATGTACCGCTGGGTTTTTCAAACTTGAATTGCCCCTGGTTTCGCCAAAGCTGGTTGGTGGGCGGGCGAGATCTGGCCGCGCCGGGAAGTGCTGCACCATTGACGAAGTAAAGATCGATATCACCATCGTTATCGTAGTCGAAGCTTGCCATACCAGCGGCAACTGCTTCGATCAGGTAGTGGCGGCCGCTACTACCATTGTCGTGAATGAAGTCGATCTGAGACGATTGACTCAGGTCTTCGAAGCGGATCGTGGTGTCTTGCCCCAGGCAGTCGTTGCCAAGAAACCTGCAACCCCAAAACACGACGCAGCAAATCGCCACGAGGCGAAGCACTATTCGTGTTGCCACTGGCAACCTTGAGTATTGCATAGCCTTCACGACGCATTCAGTTGATTAATAATCTGCTTAGCCTGCTGGCAACGTGGATCGTCAGGGGCGAGTTCGATGGCTGCTTCGTAGTTCTCGATGGCATCATCTGCGCGGCCGAGATCAGCATACAAACTCGCCAGATTAAGGCGTCGCTCGAGATCTTGGGGCGCGAGACCCACTAAGTGCTCACCGACGTCTGCGGCTTCGTCCAATTGACCATTAGAAAAAAACATCCGCTGAAGTTCGGTAAGCCACGGTTCTACATCCGGCTGAAGCCGATGGGCGCGAAGAATATAGTTGCACGCGGTCGCAATATCACCTTGAGCACGAAAGATGTTCGCCGAGTCGACGTAAACTTGCGCTGCTACGTGAGCTGCGTAGTTGCGGTCCTCAAAAGCCTTGGCTTCTTCAGCATGCTCATCACCAATTTCCTTGGCTATATTCTTAAAGCGTTCCATAAAGCGTTTGGCGTTGTCTCGATCGCCAAGTCTAGCGAAAGCCTGTGCGAGTCCGTAGTGCGCGTCCTTTGATTTCGGAGCGAAGTCAATTGCTCTCTGAAAACACTGTGCCGCCTTTTCATAAGACTTGGTTTGCAGGTGCGCGTTTCCGAGCAGCTCTATCGCCTGGACGGAACCTTGCTCAGTCGCAAGGTGCTGTTCCAGAACTAACGCAGCTTCGTCCGCCTTACCTGCATGAAGCAGTGCATCGGCAAGCAAAAGTGGGACTTTGGGGTTATTAGGCGCCAGGCGATCGATCGTTTCGCAAATGCCAATCGCGTCCTCATAACGTGTGTCTTCGAAAGCAACATTTGCCAATCCGAACAATGCTTCTGTATTGCTAGGTTCAAGCTCGACCGCCTTGGTCCAGTTCGATTTGGCAGCACCGGTATCGCTGACTAAGAAATCGCGGTTTGCGATGACGTTGAAGGTCTGGGGAACGTCGGGGAATCGGCTGGAAAGATCGTCCAGAGTTACATCGGCTAGCTTCAATAGTTCTGCCGCACTAGCATCGGGCTGATAGTCAAAACCGTCGATCGGCGCGTCGAGTACTGAGATGCGATCTACGTTTGTGTCCACGGGGCGAAGATACAACCAGACGCCCAGCAAGCCTACGGCGACCAGTAACAGTGCACCGATGATCGCGATTTGAACACGCGAGCTCGAGTTTTCAGTCAGCTGTTCCATGCGTCAGCTTAGCTCAACGAGAAGAGTTGCACGGGCACAAAAAAACACGCACATCGTCGCCGACACGCGTGCTTCTATTGTAATTCTAATGCCGAGGTTTAATGCTAGTCCTAGCGGCCTTTAACATCGAAGTCGAAAACATTCTTCGACTCGTCGTCAGTAACAGTCGCGCTAAGGCCCGATCCGAGCGGGTTTTCGTATTGGGCATGAATCATGTTCTTGGATTTCTCGTCCTTGGAGGTATCCAGTTCACCATAAATGTTGTCAAGCGAGTCTGGATCGTCTGGATCAACTTCCTTAGGTAGATCGTCTTCGGCGTTCTCGTGTTTGGTAACGGCGATTTTGTATTCGCCAGGAATAGCACCATCACCGTTAATTTCAGTAGTCAGCGTGTATTTGCCTTCTGCATCAGTTCGGCCAGAAGCGGCCCGGCCAGTCGAACCATCTGCAGGCGTGTAAACTACCATCACGCCCTCCATCGCGGTGCCGTCAACGGTCACGGTGCCACTGACTGGAATGGCACCGATGCCAGGATCGCCACAGCCTGCAAAAGTCAGCGGAAACAGTAACAGTGTTCCTAACAGTAAGTTGCTAATTCGTGTCATGTCGAAATCCAACTAAAGTAATAACAGGTTAATACGTC